>DATMAF010000209.1:0-7715 GCA_035560315.1 Terriglobia bacterium
CTTTGGCATTCCGGTTCCTCCCTTCGGCCCCTTCCCGTTCGAGCGGACCCCGGCCCCGCCGCAACTGGCCGGGCGTGCGTTGCGCACCATCGACTACAAACTGCAGCAGCCGCGCCTGCTGTCGTACAACTTCACCGTGGAACAGCAATTGCCCTTCCAGATTGGAGTCACGGCGGCCTTCGCCGGTTCGCGCGGCATGCACCTGATGCAGAATCAGGAGGGCAACCCGTTCTTTGCCGGCGGCACACAGGGCGCCAACGGAACCTGCATTGACGTCACCCCGAACCAGCCGGATGTGGACGTGACGGGACCGAAGTGCTGGCTCGGCACCGGCGTGGCCGTAGCCCTGCGCGAACAGCGCCGGAACCCGGCCTGGGATGCCATCGACATGCGGCTCGCGGAGGGCGATTCCTGGTACAACTCCTTGCAGCTAACCGTCCAGAAACAGATGAACTACGGTTTGCAGTTCCAGAGCTCGTATACCTGGGCGCACGCCCTGGACAACAGCCAGGGACAACTGGGCGTAGAAGGGGGCAACAACGCCGGCGACGTTACCAACCGCCGCTACGACAAGAGTTCGGCCAACTTCGACCTGCGCCACAACTGGAGCTTCAACTACATTTACCGGCTGCCCTCCCGCTTCAGCGGGCGGCTGGGAGCGGTGGCCAACGGCTGGTGGCTCAGCGGCATCCTCACCTGGCGGAGCGGGGATCCCATCAACCTGTCCGGAAACAGCACCCAGCGGCGGCGCAACGCCATCAGCAACCGGCCGAATCTGAAGGTGGGAGTCGATCTGGACGATGTGACGCGGGGCGGCTCCATCGGCTGTACCCTGGCGAGTCCGAGTTCGAATTTCAACGCCGACTCCGGACCCAACGGGGCGGCTTCTCTGATCACCATCCCGGCGGGGACGCCGGTCGGAACCAAGGAGATGTTTTTCGATCCCTGCGCCTTTGAGATTCCCCCGCTCGGCTATTTGGGCAATCTCGGGCGAAATGCCATCTACGGGCCGAATTTCTCCAATCTGAATTTCTCGGTCGTCAAGGACACCCCGCTGCGGTTCCTGGGCGAAGGCGGATCTATTCAGTTCCGGGCAGAGTTCTTTAACGTCCTGAACATGGTGAGCTGGAACAATCCTTCGGGAACCGTCTTCACGCCAGTCACCGCAGATAACAGCCGAAACGTGTTCACGAATGCCAACTGCGGCGGCTGCGTCACGCCGCGGATCGGAACCAGCATTCCCGGCCGGATTGAGTCCACCGCGAGCAGGCCGCGAGAAATTCAACTCGCGCTGAAGATCATTTTCTAGGACCGCCTGTTGCGAGGGCGGAACCCCTCCGGCCCGCAACGTGTGCCGGTCTGCTTCCAAGACCTTCCGCATGAGGGAAAGCCCTGTGTCGGAGCAGCCGCTTGTTGCAAGGGGGCCATATGAAACTATCGGTGAAAGCGATGGCGCTGGCGGGGGCGATGGTAGTGGGCGGCTACGCCGTGGGCGGGACCGCCCTACTGAACCTATTTTTCCCGCCCTACGGGGAGCATTTTCTGATGACCATGAGTTCGGTCTACCCTGGCTATCACGCCACCCGCTCGATTGGGGATGCCCTGGTGGGAGCCTGCTACGGGGCGCTGGACGGGGCGGTTGCCGGCTGTTTGCTGGCCTGGATCTACAACTATTTTACGGGCTGACCGGCTCACTCGTTCCGGCGCGCCTAGCCGGCGGTGCGCTCGAACTCCTTCATGAAGGAGACCAGTGACTCGACGCCCTCGACCGGCATGGCGTTGTACAACGAGGCGCGAATCCCGCCCACCGAGCGGTAGCCCTTCAGCGCATAGAGCCCCTCGTTGGCCGCGCGCTTGACGAACTGGTCGGTCAACTCTTCCGAAGGGAGAAGGAAGGTGACATTCATGACCGAGCGGTCCTGCGGCCGGGCCAGCGCCTTGTAGAACGTGGAGCGGTCGAGATAGTTGTAGAGCAAAGCCGCTTTGCGGTCATTGCGCCGCTCGATTTCCGCCACTCCCCCTTCCTTCTTGATCCATTGCAGCACCAACCCGGCGACATAAATGTTGAAGGTGCTGGGCGTGTTCATCATCGATTCGTTCTTGTCCACCAGGGCGTAGTTCAGTAGCGGCGGCGTGATGGGCAGCGCCTTGCCGAGCAGGTCCCGGCGCGCCACGACAATGGCGGTGCCCGAGGGCCCCAGATTTTTTTGCAGGCCGGCATAGACGATTCCAAACCGGGAGTAGTCGATCACGCGCGACAGGATCTCGGAGGTGGAATCGCCCACCAGGGGCACGCTGCCGGTGTCGGGAAACCGGTTCCAGCGCGTCCCGTAGACAGTGTTGTTGGTGGTGATGTGCAGGTACGCCGCATCGGGATCGATCATCGGGGGAGCAATCTCCGGAATGCGGTCGAACTGCGTGGCCTTGCTCGATGCGATCACCTTGATCTCCCCGTACGGCGCGGCGTCCTGAATCGCGTTGGAGGAGAAGACATCCGTCTCCACGTACAGGGCCTTCTTCGAGGGCGAGCGGCCGATCAGATTCATGGGGACGGCGGAGAACTGCATCCTGCCGCCGCCGTGCACGAACAGCACGGCGTAACCGGAGGGCAGGGACGTCAGCTCCCGGAACAGCGCGGCGGCGGCTTCGGCAACGGCGATAAACTCCTTGGAGCGGTGGCTGATCTCCACAATCGAAGCGCCCAACCCTGCGAAATTCAGGAACTCCTCCTGAATCTGGAGCAGGACCGGCTCCGGCAGCGTGGCCGGTCCGGGGCTGAAATTGTACACTCTGCCGGCGGTGGGGGCCTTCATGGCGTGCTCTGTTCTCCAACAAGAAAGGGGAAGCGGAGGGCTTCCCCTTTCGGAAAAGGTGTCATGGAAATCCGTTGCCAGGGAGGCGCGGGATCAGCCCCGCGGCTTCAGCGTGATGACGACGCTCTTGGCCAGGGTGTAATGCTCCAGGGCCTCCAGGCCGTGCTCCTGCCCCAGGCCGCTCTGCTTCCAGCCGCCGAACGGCATCTCGTCGAAGATGATCTGCGCCGAGTTGACCCAGGTGTAACCCGCCTGGAGGTGTTCGGCAGCATAGTGGGCCTTGTACAGGTCGCTCGTGAAGATCGAGGAGCCCAGGCCGTAAATGTTGTTGTTGGCGCGCTCGACGGCTTCCTCGATGTTCTTCACGCGAAAGATCGGCAGCGCCGGTCCGAAGCACTCCTCCTGCGCCAGAAGGGCATCGTCCGGGACGTTCTCGACCAGCGTGGGAAGCAGAAAGTTGCCCTTCTCGTATTCCGGACCTTCCGGGCGCTTGCCGCCGACCAGGATGCGCCCGCCGCGCTTCACGGCGTCGGCCACCTGCTCTTCGACTTCCCGACGCTGGCTGTCGGTGTGCAGCGGCCCCAGGCGGGCTTTTTCGTTGAAGCCGTCGCCCACGGTCAGCTTGCTGACCTTCTCGACCAATCCCTTCACGACGCGGTCATAGACGGAGTCAAAGACATACAGCCGCTTGACCGCCAGGCACGCCTGCCCGCAATTGAAGAAGCGGCCCACCGAGGCGGAGCTGATGGCTTCCTCCAGGTCCGCGTCGTCGCAAATGATCATCGGATCCGAGCCGCCCAGTTCCAGCGTGACGTGCTTGAGCGTGTCGGCCGCCACGCGCATGACGTTTTTTCCGGTCTCGGTCGCGCCGGTAAATCCGATCTTGACGATCTTGGGATTTTCCAGTATCTCCTGGCCCACGGTGGAGCCCGGCCCGGCAACCACGTTCAGCGTGCCTTCGGGCAGCCCCGCCTCGGAAAGCAACTGGCAGACGCGGATGGCGGTCAGCGGCGTGGTGCTGGCTGGCTTGACCACGAAGGAATTGCCGGCCAGCAAGCCCGGAGCAATCTTGTTGCCCATCAGCGAAATCGGGAAATTCCAGGGGATAATCGCTCCGCAGACGCCCATGGGCAGCCGCAGCACCATGCCAAAGCGCCCTTCAGCGATCGGGATCTGAACGCTGCGGAGGTTCTTGCCTAGCCCCGCATAATACTCCAGCGTGTGCTGGAAGCGGCGAATCTCCATGCGCGCTTCCTTCACCGGCTTGCCCTGCTCCTTGGTCAGGCTGTGGGCCAGCTCATCCAGATGCGCCGCCACCGCGCGCGCTCCCTTGAACAGAATCTCGCCGCGCTGGGCGGGGGCCACTTTGGACCATTTCTTAAATGCGATCTCGGCCGCATCCACCGCCCTGCGCACGTCCTCGCGATTGCCCTTGGGGACCGTGTCGACGACAGAACTGTTGGCAGGGTTCATCACCTTGGTGATTTCGCCGCTGACGGATTCGGTTTCCTGTCCGGCGATAAAAAGTTTTGCCATATCATGACCTCGCTCAATCGATTGGAACTCAGAGTTTGATGGGAACTCTCTTCCCGAACCGCTCCTCCCTCTCCGGTCCAGCCGCCGGGGGAGACAGGAGCGTTTCCAGCCGTGTCCTCTGGCTACACCAAGCCGGCGTAGACCACGCCCTTGGGCTCAAAGTAGTACTCCAGCGCCTCGGGTCCGTGCTCGCGGCCGATGCCGCTCATCTTGACGCCGCCAAACGGCAGCTCGTCGTAGCCGTAGTGCAGCGAATTAATCCAGGTGACGCCGGCCTGAAGCTTGTTGGCGGCCTTGTTGGCCTTGGCCAGGTCCCGGGTCCAGATGGAGGAGCCCAGCCCGTAGATGGAGCTGTTGGCCAGCCGGATCGCTTCGTCCAGGTCCTTGACCTTGAAGATCGGCAGCGCCGGCCCAAAGACCTCCTCCTGCACCACCCGCGAATCGTGGGGAACGTCGATGAGCAGGGTCGGCTCGTAGAAGTTGGTGGTCTTGAACCCGGTGGCGGGCTTGCCCCCGGTGAGCACCTTGGCGCCCCGCTTGACGGCGTCCTCGACCTGCTCCTGCACTTCCTGCCGCTGGGCGTCGGTGTGCAGCGGCCCTAGGCGGGTGTCCTTGTCCGTGCCGACGCCAATCTTCAGCTTTTTGGCCTTGGCCACCAATTGCTCGATGAACTGATCGGCGACGGACTCAAACACGTACAGGCGCTTGACGCCCAGACACTGCTGGCCGCAATTGAAGAAGCGGCCGACCATGGCCATGGAAGCGGCGCGGCCCAGGTCGGCGTCATCGCAGACAATCATGGGGTCAGAGCCGCCCAATTCCAGCGTAACGCGCTTAAAATCGCGGCCGGCCATCTCCATGATGTGCTGGCCGGTGTTGGAGGCGCCCGTGAACGCCACGCGCCGGACCTTGGGATTGGTGATCAGTTCCTCGCCGCAGGTCGAGCCGGCGCCGGTAATGATATTCAGAACGCCCTTGGGGAATCCGGCTTCGTTCATCAGCTCGATGACGCGGATGGCGGTCAGGGGCGTGGTGCTGGCTGGTTTGATGACGATGGTGTTGCCGGCCGCGAGCGCCGGCCCGACTTTGGTGCCCATGAGTGTGATCGGAAAGTTCCACGGCACGATGCCGACGCAGACCCCGATGGGCCGCTTCATCACCAGGCCGAAGGCGCCCTTGTTGGGAAAGTCCGGCAGCGGCACGTGCGCGCCGCGCACCTTGGTGGCCAAGCCGGCGTAAAATTCGATGCCGTGCAGGAAGTGCTCCAGCTCGGTGTTGGCCTCGCTGACCGGCTTGCCCTGCTCGCGGCTGAGCAGCAGCGCCAGTTCCGCAATGTGATGGTGCACAATCTCATGCGCCTTGGTCAGCAGCCGGGCGCGATCCTGCACGCTGGTTTCCGACCAGGCCTCGAACGCGGCGTCGGCGGCGTCGATGGCTTTGCGGGCATCTTCGGCGCCGCATTTCGGCACCGTGCCAACCAGTTCGCCCGTCGCCGGGTCCCGGACTTCCGAGCGCGCGCCGCTGATGGCGTCCACGCTCTCGCCGTTGATGAAGTTTTTCAAATGCAATGCGGTGCCAGTTGCTGTGGCAGTTGCCATAATTTCCCCCTCGATGAGATCCAAAAATCGTATGCTTCGAATCCAAACACAGCGCGGCCGCGCCGCCGGGCTTGCTTCCGCCTACCGGCCCTCGTACTTGGCCTGCCGCTTCTGCAAGAAAGCCCCGATGCCTTCGCGGGCATCCTTGCTGGTATAGAGCTGTTGCAGCGTCTCGTGCTCGATCAGAATTCCTTCGTGGATGCCGGTCTCCAGCGCCGCGCGCGTCGCCAGCTTGATCCGGCCCACCGCCATGGCAGCCTTGTGGGGCGGACAGAATTGCCGGGCAAAGGCCAGCGTCTCTTCCCAAAACGTCGCCGGCTCATAGATGTAATGCAGGATTCCCAGGTCCAGCGCTTCTTCAAAGGCCAGCGCGCGCCCCGTAGCGATCAATTCGATTGCTTTGGGGTAACCGATCATCCGCGGCAGGCGCTGGGTGCCGCCGACGCCGGGTTCCACCCCCAGGTTGATCTCCGGCAAGCCCAGCCGGCCGGCATCGCGCTTGGCAATGCGGATATCGCAAGCCAGCGCCAGCTCCAGGCCGCCCCCCATGCAGTGGCCGTTGATGGCGGCAATCACCAGCTTGGGAGTCAGTTCCAGCCGCCGGGCGGTTTCGTTGGCGTGCAAAGAGAAGTAGTAGAAATACGTGGGGGACTTCTCATTCAACATGCGGATGTCGGCGCCGCCGCAGAAAAATTTATCGCCTTTGCCGCGCAGAATGATCACGTGCACCGACTCATCCATGCGGGCTTCCAGGATGGCGTTGTCCAGGTCGCGCATCATCTCGTAGCCATAGGCGTGCGCTGGCGGATCGTTCAGCTCGATAATGGCCAATCCGTTATCTGTCGAATAATCTACTTTCCCCATTCGTGTGCTCCTCGTTCAGTTTGAAGGTGATTGGGAAGCGCCGGGCCTCCGCCGCTGGTCGCCGGAGCTTCCTGGGTCCCGCACGGACGCTTCATTGCCCTGCCAGAAACTATCTACTCTATCACAGGAAAATTCCATCCGCTAGTGGCAACAGGATGTGGTTGAGGATATCCGGCGGGCAGCCGGCGCTTTCGCGTATACTGGGCCGACGACCGCCGGCGGCTCCCCCGGCGAACGCCGCGGCGTCCGGGAGGCGCGGGTGCGGCGCAGGGAAATCATTCGGTTCCTGGCGACAGCCGCCGCTGGCTTCTGCGGCAAGCGAATCCTTCCTGCCGCGCCGGTCGCCCCTGTGTTCCAGGATGCACGCGCGGTTGAACCGCTGCTGCCGCTGTTTCCCTTGCCTCTGGTTTTGTTTCCCGAAATCGACTTGGCGCTCCACATCTTCGAGGAACGCTACAAACAGATGATCCGGGAATGCCTCCTTCAGCGGCGGGAATTCGGCGTTGTTTTGATGCGCGACCGAGGATTTGAAACCGCTGGCTGCACGGCCGCCATCACGGAGATTCTCCGCAGCTATCGAAACGGGGAACTGGATATTCTGGTGCAGGGTCGCCGCCGGTTTGAACTGGGCAAGCTGAACCGCGACAAGCCCTATCTGCGGGGGGAAGCGACATTTTTCGAGGACGATGTAACCGAGCCGCCGCCGGAATCGCTGCGCCGGCACGCCATAGAACACTATGACCGGCTGGTGGCGCTGCTGCAGGCGGATGAGCCCTCCCTCAGGCCGCCCGCGCTGTCGCTGGAGGAACGGATGCTTTCCTTTCGGATCATCACGGCAATCCCGGCCGATCATCAAACCCGGCAGCGACTGCTGACGCTCCGCTCGGAGCGCGACCGGCTGGTG
>DATMAF010000210.1:0-9244 GCA_035560315.1 Terriglobia bacterium
GATCTCGTCGCAGGCGTTGAACATGGGGCAGCGCAGGCAGTCCTTCCAGGCTTTCAGCGGCAGCTTGGCGCGGTCAACGTACTTGAAGCCCACCTTTTCAAAGAAGCGCGGAACGTAGGTGAACGCAAAGACCGTCTCCACCTTATCGAGCGGTGTGTGTCAGGGCTTCCTCCCCACCGCCACTGCCGAAAGGATGACGGTCCCCGGCTCCGCGTTGCCCGCAGGCTCGTGTTCACCGGAGAAGAACCCCTCCAGCGCGCGGTCGCGGTGGCCGTTGCGGATCAGAATCTGCGGCACGCCGCCGGCGAGCGCTTCCTCCACCGCGTTGAGCTTGGCCAGCATGCCGCCCGTCACCGCCCCGGAGCGGAGCAACGCCGGGATGTCTTGCGCCGCCAGCTGCGGAACAATCGTTGCCGTCCCGTCGCGCACGCCGTCCACGTCGGTGAGGAAGACCAGCGCGTCGGCCCGCCAGTGAATGGCGCAGGCGACGGCCGCCTGGTCGGCGTTGACGTTGTAGATTTGGCCATCGTTTCCCACGGCGATGCACGCCATCACCGGCAGCATTCCGCCCTCCAGGATGGTTTCCCATACCCGCGGGTTCGCGCCGGTGATGCGGCCCACGAAGCCCCAATCCTCGCCGTTCGTCCCGCGCAGGCGCTCGGCCTGCAGACACCCGCCGTCCACCCCCGAGATGCCGACGGCGGGAACGCCGCACGCGTGCAGCGCCGCCAGCAGACTGTGGTTCACCGTTCCCGCGAACACCTTCACCACACCGTCCAGCGCTTCGGCGGAAGTTACGCGCAAGCCGTTCAGAAACTCGCTCTTCACCCCGCTCTTCTCGAGAAAGCAGGTGAGTTGCTTCCCGCCTCCGTGCACCGCCAGCACGCGGTTGCCGCCGCGCAAGGCGCCGCCCAGCAGACGGGCCATGCGCATTCGCCCCGCGGCGTCCTCCAAAAGCGTGCCCCCGATTTTGATGACTATCTGCAAGGAATCTCTCCGGGGAATCTAGGGGAGCAAACCGGCGGCCTCGTCGATGCCGAAGCGAGGGCCGAACATGACGTTCATGTTCTGCACCGCTTGTCCCGCCGCGCCTTTGACCAGGTTGTCAATGCAGGAGACCACCACCAGACGGCGGCCGTCGGGTAGCAGCCGGGATTGGCCACCAGGCAGGCGGCGCGAATCTTTTCCCGATACAACTCCGGCAGACCATAGACGGCCTCTTTCAGCAACTCGGGACGGGCATGCGGTTCCCCGTACCAGCGCTGGTATTGCTCTGCGGTCGGCAGGCGGAAGGCGCCGCTCAGGTCGATGGCGCGGGCGCCCTGCGAGAGAATCTCGGGGACCAGTTCCTGCGAGACTTCCGGAGGCGTCGCCGTGAAGACCACGTCCAGGTTGTTCGCCCGCACCGCGCCCGGCTCCCAGAGGACGCGCGGCGCCGCCTTCGTGCCGTTCGGAGTGATTGCGGTAGGCCGGGAATCCCCCGCGCCTTCGTCCGCCTTGCGGTGGTCGAGCAGCACCAGTTCCACCGCCGGATGTCGCTCCAGCAGATTGGCCAACTCCGCCCCGCTATAGCCGGTGTAGCCGACCAGCCCGGCGCGCAGGCGCGCCCCGGGGTTCGTGTTAGAATAAATATTCATTATAATGAATATTTATACTAGCGCCGCTCCCCGCCGGTCAATAGAAAAATGCAGCGCCGTTCCACCGCCGTCTACAATCCGGCGCCCCGGCTGCCGCCTCGCCAAGGGAGCGCCGGAGAGCCCGCCGAGCAGGCCCGCCCAAAGCGCTCCATTGTTCAACAAGACAGCCCTATGGAACAATCGCCCCCTGGGCCTTTTTACCCAAGCCGCTTGACATCACCCACCGACAAGCGGCGGTTGACATCCGCCCCCGGCTGCGCTATGGTAAGAGTTTCATGGCGCAGAAGCGGCATCATCACCGGCACCATCATGGACACCACCGGGTGTCATAGCGGAGCCGTTTCTGTCAGCCTGAACGATCTCATCAGCAGAAAGCAAGCGGCCCGCTGGATCATTGCCAGCGGGTTTTTTGTTGTTTTGGAAAGGGCAGGGGACCAATGGAACTCGATTTCAAGAAAGGTGGGGGGATGCTCCCGGCCGTGGTGCAGGAGGCCGGCACCGGCAAGGTGCTGATGCTCGGCTACATGAATCCGGAGTCGTACCGGCGGACGCTCGATAGCGGCAACGTGACGTTCTTCAGCCGCTCGCAGAACAAGCTCTGGATGAAGGGCGAACGCTCCGGCCATGTGCTGAAGGTGAAGGAGGTGCTGGTGGACTGCGACCTCGACGCGCTGGTCATTGTCGCCGAGCAGTTGGGGCCGGGCACCTGCCACGAGGGCTATCGTTCCTGCTTCTTCCGCCGCGTCGAGGGCGACACACTGGTTGAAGTGGAGCCGCGCGCCTTCGATCCCAAAGCCGTTTATGGCTCCTCCCAAGGAGGTGCGTCATGAGCAAGCTGCGGCTCGGCCTTCCCAAGGGCAGTCTGCAAGAGGCGACCCTCGAGCTGTTCCAGCGCGCCGGCTTCGACATCAAGGTCGGCTCGCGCTCGTATTACCCTTCCGTTGATGACGAGGAACTCGAATGCGTGCTGATCCGCGCCCAGGAGATGGCCCGCTACGTGGAGGACGGCGTGCTCGACGCCGGCCTCACCGGCCACGACTGGGTCATTGAGAACGACGCCAAGGTGGTCGAGGTCGCCAACCTGATCTACGCCAAGCAAAGCTTCGGCAAAGTGCGCTGGGTGCTGGCGGCCCCGGAAAGTTCGCCGATTCAGAGCCCGAAGGACTTGCAGGGCAAGGTCGTCGCCACCGAACTGGTCAAAGCCACCGAGCGCTACCTCGCCCGCCACGGCGTCACGGCCAGGGTGGAGTTTTCCTGGGGCGCGACCGAGGTGAAGCCGCCGCTACTTGCCGATGCCATCGTGGAAGTAACCGAAACCGGCTCCTCGCTGCGCGCCAACAAGCTCAGGATCATTGACACGGTGCTCGAATCGAACACTGTCTTGATCGCCAACCGGGAGTCGTGGAAAGACGCGTGGAAACAGGAGAAGCTTTCGAACATCAAGATGCTGCTCGAGGGCGCCATGCTGGCGCACGGGCGCGTCGGGCTGATGCTGAACGTCCACAAGGACAACCTGCGCGCCGTGCTCGACGCCCTGCCGGCGCTGAAGCGGCCCACCGTCTCGGAGCTGAGCGAGCCGGGCTGGGTGGCCGTCAACACGATTCTCGAAGAAAAACGGGTGCGCGTCATCATCCCCAAGCTCAAGCAGGCCGGGGCGCAGGGGATTGTCGAATATCCGCTCAACAAGATTGTGATGTAACCCGAGCCGCGACCCAACGGAGCGGCAGCGTCCAGAGAGAGAAGCAAGTGGCACCGATTCGCATCATCCCGAGCAGCAATCGCGCTGCCGTTGCGCGCGTCTTCGCGCGGCGCTCCGAGCGGCTGGAGGAGGCCGAGCGCGCCGTGCTGCCGATCCTCAATGCCGTCCGGCGCGAGGGTGACCAGGCCCTGGTGCGGTTCGCCCGCAAGTGGGATGGGTTTGAGGGAACCAGAGCGGCGCAACTAAGAGTATCCCGCGAAGAGATTCTCGCCGGGGCGAACCAGGTCTCCCCGCAGTTTCGCCGCGCGGTGCGCCAGGCCGGGCGAAATATACGCGCCTTCTGCCGCTTGCAGATGCCGCGCGAGTGGCGCAAGAGCATCGGTTCCGGCATCCGCGCCGGGCAACTGGTGCGACCGCTTGATAGCGTCGGTTGCTACATCCCCGCCGGGCGCTACCCGCTGCCTTCCACTCTATTGATGACGGCCATACCGGCGCAGGTCGCTGGTGTCCCGCGCATCGTCGTCTGCACACCGCGCCCGGTGCCCGAAACGCTAGCGGCGGCGGCGGAATTGGGCGTCGAAGAGATTTACACCGTCGGGGGGGCACAGGCCATCGGCGCGCTGGCCTATGGTACAGAGTCGATCGCTCCGGTGCAGAAGATCGTCGGGCCGGGAAATGCTTACGTCGCCGCAGCCAAGCGCATTGTTTCGCGCGATACCGGCATTGATTTTGTGGCCGGGCCGACCGAGGTGCTCATCATTGCCGACAAGGGGAATCCGTCCTGGATCGCCGCCGACCTGCTGGCGCAGGCCGAGCATGACACCGACGCGACGGCCATCCTGCTGACGACCTCGAAGGCGCTGGCCGAACGCGTCGCACGCGCCGTGGCAGCGCAGTTGGTGGCGCTGCCTGAAGGCAGTCCCGCCGCCGTTGCGCTCAAGAACAACGGAGCGATTGTCATCGTGCGCAGCCGCGAAGAAGCCATTGAATTGGCAAATCGCTTTGCGCCGGAGCATCTTTGCGTGCCGGCCGACTTGCCGCTCAGCCGGATTCAGAACGCGGGCAGTGTCTTCGTAGGCCCTTATAGTCCGGAGGCCGCCGGTGATTACGCCTCCGGGCCGAATCACGTCCTGCCCACCAGCGGCAGGGCGCGGCAGCGGGGCGGGCTGTCCGTGGCGGACTTCGTGAAGGTGATTTCCGTGCAGCAGTTGCAGCCTGCGGGTCTGCAGCGTATCGCAGCCGCGATTGTGACCCTGGCGCGCGGCGAGGGATTGGAAGCCCACGCCCGCTCGGTGGAGATTCGCTTGAACAGCAACCGTGCCTGAGAAACAAATCCAACTGAAGCCCCGGCAGGCCATTCGAAAGATGGAGCCGTACCGTCCGCCCTCCAGCGGGCGCGAGGGCAAGATGCGCCTCGATTTCAACGAGAACACCGTGAGCTGCTCGCCGCGCGCGCTGCAGCGGCTGCGCGGTCTGGGGGCCGCAACCCTCGCGGTCTACCCCGAATATGAAGGGGCGCTCCCGAAACTGGCGCGGCACTTCCGCGTCTCGCCCGGCCAGCTCACGCTCACCAACGGCACCGACGAGGCGATTCAGTTGGTCGTGAATACGTTCGTCAATCCGGGCGACCAGGTGCTGGTTCCGGCGCCGACCTACGCCATGTACCGCTTCTACGCGCAGGTGATGGGAGCGGATGTCGTCGAGGTCCCTTATCGACGCGACCTGCGCTTTCCAGCGAAGGAATTGCTTGCGGCAATCAGCCGGCGCACGCGGGCGATCTTCATCGCCAATCCCAACAATCCCACCGGCAGTTCCGCCTCTCCGGCACAGTTGAAGGCGGTGCTGCGCGCAGCCCCGCAGGCGGCGGTGATGGTGGATGAGGCGTACTTTGAGTTCTCCGGCCAGTCGGCGCTCCCTTGGATCAAACGGTATCCGAATCTCTTCGTCTCGCGGACCTTCTCGAAGGCCTACGGACTGGCCGGCCTGCGCGTGGGCTGCCTGTTTTCCAGTGCGCACAATATCGCTGCCATTCGCAAAGGCCAGTCGCCTTACAGCGTGAACCGGGCAGCGGTGGCGGCGGCGCTTGAAGCAGTGCGGGACCGCGCCTTCATCCGCCGCTATGTCGCTGAAGTGCTCGCGGCGCGCACGATGCTGCGCGAGGGGCTCGACCGGCTGGGATGGAAATATTTCCCAAGCGACGCCAACTTTATTCTGGTGGAGTTCGGCAAACACGCCCGCCGGGTGCGCGACCTGCTGGCAGAGGAGGGCATCCTGGTGCGCGACCGCAGCTATGAACTGGCCGGCTGCGTGCGCATCACGGTCGGCACGCGTGCTCAGACGCGGCAGCTTCTGAAGGCGCTGGAGCGCGTCACAAAGGCGGTTTCAAAATGAAGACAGCGGGCAAGGCCAAACGAAACTGGCGCACGGCATCCATCGAGCGCATCACCACCGAGACGCAGATCCGCGCGCGGCTCGCGCTCGACGGCAAGGGGAAGTACAGCGTCCGCACCGGCGTGCGTTTCTTCGACCACATGCTGGAACTGTTCGCCAAACACGGCGGCTTCGACCTTGAGATTCAGGCAACGGGGGATCTGGACGTGGACCAGCACCACACCGTGGAAGATGTCGGCATCGTGCTGGGCGACTGCTTCAAGCAGGCCCTGGGCGACAAGCGCGGCATCAACCGCGCCGGGTACTTCATCATGCCGCTCGATGAGACCCTGGCGGTGGCGGCGGTGGACCTCTCGGGACGACCCTACTTGGTCTGCGACGCCAAGTTCAAGCAGCCGATCGTAGGCGACTTGCAGACGGAGCTGGTGGAGGACTTCTTCCACGGCTTTGCGACTCACGCTGGAGCGAACGTACACCTCAAGCTGCTCTACGGCCGCTCCACGCACCATGCCGTGGAGGCGCTCTTCAAGACCTTCGCGCGGGCCATGAAGATGGCCGTCTCGCGCGATGCGCGGCTCAAGCGCGAGATGCCGTCGACAAAAGGACTGCTGTAGATGATTACCGTCATTGATTACGGCGCCGGGAATCTGCGCTCGGTGGAGAACGCCCTGCGCCACCTGGGCGTGGCTTACCGCATCACCTCCAGCGCCGACGATGTCGCGCAGGCCCGCGCCATCCTGCTGCCCGGCGTGGGCCACTTTGGCCAGATGATGCGCTCGCTGGAGCAGTTGAAAATTGTCGCGCCGCTGCGCCGGGCGATCCGCAGCGGCGTGCCGTACTTCGGCATCTGTCTCGGCATGCAGGCGCTGTTCGAGCGCAGCGACGAGGCGGCTTCTCTGGAAGGGCTGGGCATTTTCCCCGGCTCCATCCGGCGCTTCCCCGACACGCTGCCGCGCGAACTGAAAATTCCGCACATGGGCTGGAACCGGCTGGCGGTCGCCCCGCGCAGCCGCCTGTTCGCAGGCATCCCCGCCGACCCGTTCGTCTACTTCGCGCATTCCTACTACCTGCCGGCGGAAGAAGGCGGGCAGGGGCTGGCGGCAGCGCTGTGCAGCTACGGCCTGCCGTTTGTCGCCGCGCTGGAGCGCGAGAACGTCTTCGGCGTGCAGTTCCATCCGGAGAAGTCCGGGGCCATAGGCGTTGAAGTGGTCGCCAACTTTGCGCGGCTGTGCGGGGAGGACGTGCGGGCGGAAGGAGCGGGCGTCGGCCGTGCTGGCTAAGCGGGTCATCGCGTGCCTGGACGTCAAGGACGGCCGCGTCGTCAAAGGCATCAACTTCGTGCAACTGCGCGACGCCGGCGACCCGGCCGAACTGGCTGCGGCCTACAACCGCGAGGGCATCGACGAAGTGATCTTTCTCGACATCACGGCTTCGCACGAACGGCGGAATCTTCTCATTGATGCGGTCGTCCGCACGGCGCAGCAGGTATTCATCCCGCTGGCGGTGGGCGGCGGCATCCGCTCGGTGGCGGACGCGCGCGCCATTCTGACTTCCGGAGCAGACAAGGTATCCGTCAACACCTCGGCGGTGGAGCGCCCGGAGTTGATCACGGAACTCTCCGAAGAGTTCGGCGCGCAGGCGGTGGTGCTGGCGATCGACGCGCGACGGGAGGCCCAACCCTCTGGCGACGGCTGGCGCGTCTTCACCTATGGGGGGCGCAAGCCCGTCGATCGCTATGCGGTCGAGTGGGCGCAGCAGGGCGAGGCGCTCGGGGCGGGCGAGATTCTGCTGACCTCAATGGACCGCGACGGCACCGAGACGGGCTTCGATTGCGAGCTGACGCGGGCCGTCTCCCGCGCCGTAACGATTCCCGTGATTGCCTCCGGGGGGGCCGGCTCGGCCGAACACTTCGCCGAGGTGCTCACCGAAGGTGGGGCGGACGCCGCGCTGGCGGCTTCCATCTTCCACTACGGCAAGGTGCGCATCGCCGATCTCAAAGCGCATCTGCAAGAGCGCGGCATCCCTGTGCGGATGTAACCGCCATGCCGCATCCTGATTCCGGGCATTGCCTTCCGGCCGGCTTCGGCAAGCGCGTCCATGCCTGGCTGCTGGCGCGCTTCGGCGGGCGCTACGAGCAGATGGTCGCCGAGCGCAAGCGGCGGCTGTTTGCGGATCTGGACGGCGACATCCTGGAGATCGGCCCCGGCGCGGGCCCGAACCTGATCTACTACCCGAAGAATTGCCGCTGGATCGGCGTGGAGCCGAATCCGTTCATGCACCCGTATCTGCGGCAGGCCGCCGGGCGGGCGGGATTGCGCATCGAGATTCGCGGCATCGATGCGGAAAGACTTCCTGCCGAGGATGAGAGCATAGACGCGGTCGTCAGCACGCTGGTGCTGTGCTCCGTGCGCGAGCCGGAGCGGGTGATGCAGGAAATTCTGCGGGTGCTAAAGCCGGGCGGCCGCTTCGTGTTCGTCGAGCATGTCGCCGCGCCGCAAGGCACGCGCCTGCGGCAGGTGCAGCGTTTCCTCCGCCCCGCGTGGAAGCGTCTCGCCGACGGATGCCACCTCGACCGCGAGACCGGTCCGCTGATCGAGCGCGCCGGCTTCTCCAGAGTCACGTATGATTCATTTCGCTTGCCGCTCGGGCCCGTAAGCACGCAGATCGCGGGCTGGGCGATCAAGTGATTTAAATCCCAGCCGCTAGCTGGTCCGCTTCTTCTTCGAAGGCGCGGCGAGCAGGTCGCCGATGTCCGGGACCGGCGCGACCTCGCCCTTCCGCAGATAGCCGAGGCGGCGTTTGGCTTCGTCGATGCGCTGCTCCAGCGTCGCGATGGAGAGATCGTCCTTGGATGAAAAAGTCTTCCCCGGATAGAGCGGCTGGCGATACATCGGGTAGGCTTCGGCGCGCAGGTGGGCGAGCATCTGGTGGGCGCGGCGGGCGGCGCGCTCGTGGCGCAGCGCGGTGATGTCAATGGGAGCCACGACAATCCGCTCGCCGGGGCCGGGCGAGGCTTGCGCCAGGACGCGGCCGTCGAAGTCCACCACCATGCTGCCGCCGGGCCAGGAAAACGGCGGATAGTGCGTCAGGCTCGCGCCCTGATTGGCGGCCACGACGTAGGCCGTGTTCTCAAGCGCGCGACAGCGATTGACCGTCGTCCACCAGTCCATCGGCTCAGCGGTGCCCCAGGGGTCCATGTAGGCCGAGACGCGGATCAGCACCTCGGCGCCGTTGGCCGTCAACTGGCGCAGCGGCTCGGGGAAAATCCAGTCATAGCAGATCGCCGTGCCCAGGTTGCCGATGGGAGTTTTCGCTACGGGGAACATCTCTTCGTCGTAGCCCTCGATGTCGTGCGGGCTGGTGTGGACCTCCCACGGAATCCACGGATTCACCTTGCGATATTTATAAAGAATCCCTTCTGGGCCAATGAGGCAGGTGGTATTGAAAACCGCGCCGGGATACTTCCTGTCCGTCTCCAACATGCTGCCCGATTGGATGTAGAGATCGTACTGGCGGG
>DATMAF010000211.1:0-3436 GCA_035560315.1 Terriglobia bacterium
GGAGCCGCCGATGATGGTGGCATCCTTCTTCTTGGTGCTCCGCGCCACAAGCGTCAGCGGTTTGGTGCTCAGGGTGTACGACCTGCCGTTCAAATTCATGCGGCGGAGGATGAGCGTCAAGCTAGCGCGGCCCTCGACCCGTCCGGCATCCGTTACGTTCGTCAAGATTCCCTCCACCGGGGTTCCCGCCGGCGCCAGCGTCTTGCCATCCACCGTCAGCGGCCTGTCCAGCACCGCCGTAAAGGTGTCGCCGGAGCCATTCCGTTCGGAACTGATTCCCTGTTGCAACCGGACGGGAAGGCGCGTTCCCGCCGGAACAACAACCAGTTCCGCTCGGGGACCGATGAAGCGGCTAAAGAAGGACCGGCGGCCGCTTGGCGAAGCGTCCGCTGAAACCGTGCTCGGGGCGCGCCCGATCAACGTGGCCGCCAAAATCGCTATCCCTGCGACAATGCCGCTTGCAACAAAGAGGCTTTTCAGGCTCATGCGATTCTCCTTTCAACCACTCAAAATTCCTGCTCCAGGCCACACCGCCAAGCTTCGCCGCGGGAAAGCCGGGGGGAACTTTGGAAAGGAAACCCGGCGGGCCCTCAGTCCGGCAAGGGCCCGAAGAGGATTACTGGGCTTGCGCCAGCGCGGGGTCGGGGGAATGCGCAGCCGCGGCAGCGCCCGCGCCGTCGGCGGCTGGCGCCAGCACGTACCCGATCGCTCCGTCCTTGGAGACCCGCGTAAAGACCACTTCGTAGGGGCGGTCATCTTTTCTGCTGTAGAAACGGACCGGCTGCTGGATGCCCTGCCCGCGAATCCACAGGATGCGCCCGTCAGCGATGAGGTGCAGCCGCCCTTCCACCTGCTGGTGGCTGACGTTGAACCCGGACAGCGTCAGCGTGAGACCGGGCGCCACCTCGGTGGTGCGGTCCTTGCGGATTTCAAAGTCCAGACGCTGGCGGTCGAGGTTCCGGGCCACCGCTGCGAACTCCTCCCGGTTGCGGTTCACATCCCGGCGCAGATCGCTCAGCGCCTGGCCGGTCTGTTCCTGCGTCTGGGCCATCCGGGCCGCGGTCTCCTGCCGCACGCCGGCAATCTCCTGCCGCAGGTTCGCCATCAGCTTCTGGTCTTGTTGTTGCGCGGCCTCCAGTTCGCCCAGGTCTTTTTCCAGCGACTGGGAACGGTTGGCCAGTTCCCCTTGCAGCTCCTGATGCACCTTGGCGGCTTGCGTGGTGGCGAAGTCGCGCGCCTGCCGCAGCACCGCGGACGAATTCCGCTCCACCTTGCTGAGCCGCTCGTTCATGCCGTCCCAGTCTCCGGCCCAGGAGCGCAGCATTTCCTCGGCGGTGCTGACCCGCTGTCCCATCGCGCGCAACGAGCTTTCCACGGCGGGAAAGCCGGCCAGCAAGGAGCGGTCGCTCTCCAGCCGGTAGTAGCCATAGAGGCAGGCGGCGATCAGCGCCATCGCCACGATTCCGGCGGCCCACGCCGAACCGCTCGCCTTCCGGCCCTGGCCTTCCAACTCCCAACGAAGATCCTTGATATCTTCCCGCGTCTGCTCCGCGATCGCCCGCGCCCGCTCCGCGTCGCCGCGCGCCTGCTGCACCCAGCGTTTCATTTCCAGAAAATCACCGGACATGCCGGTTGCGGCGGCCTCCGGGCCGGGATGCGATCCTCCCGCCGTTGTGGAGTCCGATGGCAAAGCGTTTGGCGGTCGCCGGTCGTTTCGATTCTCGTTCTGCATAGGTCCTCCTGTTGCTCTCTCCGGTTGGGGAACTTGCAGCGACGAAATCCGTCAGCGGCCGGGCCGGCGCCCTGGCCTAGGAGCCGCTTCCGGCGGGATGGCCACCAGCGCTCCCCGTGCCGCTCAGTTGCGCTGCCCGCTGCTTCGGCATGGAGATATAGCCAACAATGCGATCCTTGTAGATTTGATTGACAACCACTTCGGTCGGCATCCGCATGCCCTGCTGGTAGAACTGCACCGGTTCGTTGGCGGTCTTATCCTTTTTCTCAATCCGCCGGTCATCCGCCAGCAGGTCCACGGTGTACTTCTGGCGCTTGACGTCGGTCTTCTTCAGTTGCAGCGCCAGGCCGCCGGGGAATTTCTGCGGCTGCTTGGTTTTCCGCAGGTCAAACTCGAAGTAATCGCGCTCGCCACGCAGCCGGAGCTCCGCCAGTTCCTGGCGGTTGTGGGCCACCAAGTCGCTCTGCACTCCCAGATCGCCGATGACCCGCTGCAATTCCGAGCGCGTCGCCGCCAGGTCCTGTTTGGCGCTGGAAAGGTCCGCCTTTACCCCGCCCACCTCCGTGGCGAGGGTGCCGACCGTCCCGCGGGTGGAACTTTGGGCCTCCGCCAACGCTCCCAGTTGTCCGTTGAGAGCCTCGGCGGTTTCCTTCTGCTGCTTGGCTAACGTATCCGCCGCCAGCCGGGTCCTGCGGAGCTCCAACTGCGCTCTTTCCAGGGTGTTCCTGGTTCCGCTGAGGTCGGCTTGTAACCCCGCATAACCGTCTTCCGCAATTCCCAGGCGATGCTGCAACCCTTTCAGGGACTCTTCCTGCATGGAGAGCTGCGCCTGCAATGCCTGCTCCAGGCCCCGGAGCCGCTTTGCAAGCAGCAGGGCGTAGATTCCTTCGGCGGCGCCGATCAACAAAGCCGCTGCCAGCAGGATTCCGTAGATGCGGCGGCTGCGGTCGCGGCTCTGGCTCGCCGCTGAATCGTCGGTCCAGGCTTGCCGGTCAGGGGCTTCTGGATCCCTGTGGGGCGTTGAACTCATGATGGTCCTCCTATCCTCATTTCGCAAAACGCGCTGGCCCGCCGGCGCTTAGCGGGTCAGCGGAGCGGTATCGGACACAATGGCGCCGCCCTGTCCCGCCTGACCCGCGCCTGGCTTGGGCTCCATGACGCGAATCACCACGGCGCGGTTCCGGGCGCGGCCTTCGCGGCTGTCGTTGGCGGCCACCGGCCGGGCTTCTCCAAAGCTCATCTTGTAGATTTGGTGCAGGGGAACGGACAGTTCCACCACCAGGTGGCGAATCACCGCCTCCAGCCGTTTTTCGCCGAGCAGAATGTTGTAGTTCGAGTCTCCGGTGGAATCCGTGCGGCCTTCCAGCACCAGAATGGCATTGGGAGAGTCCTTGACCTGCTGCGCGACTGCATCGAGCGTCGCGAAGCCGTTTTTATCAATCGAGGCGCTGCCGAAGGCAAACAGAACGGAGTGCTCGTTGACCTCGGTGTAGTTGTTCCGGTTTTGAAATTCCATGTCGAGACGGCTAACTTGGCTGGCAGCCTGTGTGGCGGTGGTCTGCGCCCCTTGCCCAATGTTTATCGCCTGGGAGGCTTTTTCATCGGCCGTCTTCAGCCCGCTATCCAAGGCTGCAATCTTTTGGGTGTGCTCGCGCGATACTCCGGAAAGCTCGCTGATCTGATTGGAATTGGCGTCGATGCTGT
>DATMAF010000212.1:0-6936 GCA_035560315.1 Terriglobia bacterium
GGATCGAGGATCGTAAAGCTGGCGCGCGGAAACACCACCGGCATCCGCTCCAGAAAGCGCTGGTACAGCACTGCCGACTGTGCCAGATAAGCGATCTCCGAAGGCCCTCCCACATAGGCCACGGTGGGCAGCAGCGCGTCCTGCATCACCGGCCGCAGCAGGGCGCTGGGAGAAAACAGCGCCGGATCGGACTCCAGCATTTCCAGCAACTGCGCGCGCTCGTAGCGATTGCCCCGAGAGGAAACAAACTGCCCCTCTTCGAAATGCAGCGCCGAGCGCCGCCCCCCTTCGTGCAGAAACAGCACCGTCGAGTTTTCCGCGACGCGAACCTGGGCATGGTATCCCGCCTGCGCCAGCCGCTCGTTGCGACCGCGCAGCTCCCGGGAAATCTCCCCGGCGCACTCGATCGCCGTCCGGAAGACGCCGCGGGCCAGCCGGTGCAGCCGGGCATCGCTGGATGCGAGCATCAGGACGCCGTACCGCCACAGGAGCCGCGCCAGCAGGCTTCCAAACGCTTCCCCGAAATCGGCTCCCGGACGATAGCAGTGCTCGATCTGCTCGAGCAATGCCCGGGCATCGTCGGACTCCGGCAGGGCTGCGCGCAGGGAATCGAGAACCGTCCGGATGGAGGGGTTGAACCGGATGGTTCCTACGGGAGCCTGCTCCAGCCGCGACGCTTCCTCGTACTGGAGCCGCACCGGTTTCCCTTCGCGATCCTGGACATAACAGTGGTTTACCTCCGCCAGGTCGTGATCCTCCGTGGCCAGCCAGAAAACCGGAACCGCTTCGATGCCCTGCTCACTCAGCCTGGCCGCCAGCTTGATGGCGGTGAGCGCTTTGTAGAGGGTGAACGCCGGACCCGAGAACAGCCCCACCTGCTGCCCCGTAACCACGGCGCAACAGCCAGGCCGCGCGAACCGCTCGAGATTGCGCCGGGTGGCCGATTCCGCCGGCGCATGCTCGGCAGGTTCCCGCAAGACTTCCGCGACCCGCGCCCGGAGCGGCTCCGGATAGCGGATTGCCTCCGCCGACGCCCGCATCCCCTCCGGGGCGAACGGCGGCGAGGGATAAAACTCGCTGACCCGCGGATAGGCGTAGAGGAAATCCTGGAAGAGACGGCTGGTGTGGGGGATCTGGGTCTGGGGTACGGCGCGCGGAGCCATCGACGGTCTCAGGATATGGTTCATCGGATACCCGGATTTCGCTGCTGCTCCCAGGCACTCGATTGGATCAGGGCCCTGGCGGGACTGCTGCAACGCGGCGCAGAGCGCCGGCGGATGCCGGCGCTCCCTACGCTCAGCGTTCCACCGCCAATTCGTGCAATTGTTGCAGCGCCAGCACGCGGACCGGCTGGGATTGGAGCGCCGCGATGCCCTCCACCGCCGCCAGCGCTCCCGCCACCGTGGTGATGCAGGGCACACGATGCTGCACTGCGGCGCGGCGGATGGCTTTTTCGTCAAAGAAGGACTTGGCCCCAATCGGCGTGTTCACCAGCAACTGGATCTGCCCTCCTTTGACCAAGTCGACGACGTTGGGCCGCCCCTCCATCACCTTGTAAACCGTCCGCACGGGCAGGCCGGCCTCGGAGAGATATTGCGCCGTGCCGCGCGTAGCGACCAGCTCAAATCCAATCTCGACGAGCTTGCGGCCGATCTCGATGGCCTTGGATTTAGCCTTGTCGCGCACGCTCAGGAACGCCTTTCCGGCCAGCGGCAGCCGGGTTCCGGCGCTCAGCTGCGACTTGGCAAACGCCTCGCCGAACTGTTCTCCGATGCCCATCACCTCGCCGGTGGAGCGCATCTCGGGCCCCAAAATGGGGTCCACGCCGGGGAATTTCGAGAAGGGAAATACGGGAGACTTCACGCAGAACTGCTTCACGGGCAGCAGGCCCAAAAACGCGTCGGCGGCGCGGCCGTTCCGCAGCAACGCGCCGGCGCCCTTTTCGAGCGGCAGGTCGAAGGAGGCCAGGGCGCGGCCGGTCATCAACCGCGCGGCCACCTTGGCCAGCGGAACGCCGGTGGCCTTGCTGACGTAGGGCACGGTGCGCGAGGCCCGCGGGTTGACCTCCAGCACATAGACCTTGCCGTCCTGGATGGCGTACTGCGCGTTCATCAGACCCTTCACCTGCAGGGCCAGGGCCAGCTCGACGGTGTACTGGCAAAGAGTTTCGATCTGCTCTTCGCTCAGCGAAAACGACGGAAGCACGCAGGAGCTGTCGCCGGAGTGAATGCCGGCCTCCTCAATGTGCTCCATGATGCCGCCGATCACCACGTGCTCGCCGTCCGCGAGCGCGTCCACGTCCACTTCGGTGGCGTCCTCCAGGAAGCGGTCGATCAGGATGGGCCGGCCCGGCGAGGAGTAGTCCACCGCTTCGCGCATGTACTCCTCCAGCGTCGCCTCGTCGTAGGCGATGACCATGGCCCGTCCCCCCAGCACGTAGGAGGGCCGCACCAGCACCGGGTAGCCGATGCGCGCCGCAATCTCGCGGGCTTCGGCGATCGTGGTGGCGCTGCCGTTGTCCGGCTGCGGGATGCCCAGCCGGGTCAGCAACTGTCCGAACAGCTTGCGGTCCTCCGCCAGATCGATCGACTCCGGGCTGGTTCCGATGATCGGCACCCCCGCTCGCTTCAGCGGCAACGCCAGATTCAGCGGCGTCTGCCCGCCAAACTGCACGATGACGCCCTCGGGCTTCTCCTCCCGCACGATCTCCATCACGTCCTCAAAGGTCAGCGGCTCAAAATAAAGCCGGTCGGAGGTGTCATAGTCGGTGGAGACCGTCTCCGGGTTGCAGTTGACCATGATGGTCTCGTAGCCGTCCTCCCGCAGCGCGAACGAGGCGTGGCAGCAGCAGTAGTCGAACTCAATGCCCTGCCCGATGCGGTTGGGGCCGCTGCCCAGGATCATGATCTTGCGGCGGTCGGTTGGCTCGGCCTCGTCTTCGGCTTCGTAGGTGGAATACAGGTAGGGGGTAAAGGCTTCAAACTCCGCCGCGCAGGTGTCCACGCGTTTGAACACGGGCCGCACCCCGAGCCGGTGTCGCAACTCCAGCACGCTCTCCTGCGAGAGGTTCCAGCTGTCCGCCAGGCGGCGATCGGACAGGCCGCTGCGCTTGGCCTCCAGCATCAGTTCGCGGCTCACCGATTCCGGCCGGACTTGCTCCATGCGCAGGCGAACCTCCTCGACCTGGCGGATCTGCTCCAAGAACCAGGGGTCGATGGCCGTCATGCGGGCCACTTCCTTGACGCTCCATCCCTGGCGCAGAACATGGCGGATGTAGTTCAGCCGGTCGGGCGTGGGCGTGACCAGCCGCTGCGTGATCAAGTCCTCGTCAATGCGCAGGGCCGAGAGCGCCTTGCCGGTCTCGAGCGAGCGCAGGCCCTTCAGCAGCGCCTCCTTGAACGTGCGGCCGATGGCCATGACCTCGCCCACGGATTTCATCTGCGGGCCCAGGATCGGCTCCGCGCCCGGAAATTTTTCAAAGGCCCACTTCGGAATCTTCACCACCACGTAGTCGAGCGTCGGCTCGAAGCAGGCCGGCGTCTTGCGCGTGATGTCGTTCTTGATCTCGTCCAGCCGGTATCCGACGGCCAGCTTGCTGGCGATCTTGGCGATGGGGAATCCGGTGGCCTTGGAGGCCAGCGCCGAACTGCGCGAGACGCGCGGGTTCATTTCAATCACCACCATGCGCCCCGTCTCGGGGTGAACGGCGAACTGGATGTTGGAGCCGCCGGTCTCCACCCCCACTTTGCGGATCACGGCCAGGGCGGCATCGCGCAGCGCCTGGTATTCCTTGTCGGTGAGCGTCTGCGCCGGCGCCACGGTGATGGAGTCGCCCGTGTGCACGCCCATGGGATCGAAGTTCTCGATCGAGCAGACAATGATGACGTTGTCGGCGAGGTCGCGCATCACCTCGAGCTCGAATTCCTTCCAGCCGAGCACGCTTTCCTCCACCAGAACCTCGTGCACCGGCGAGAGATCGAGTCCGCGCGCCAGAATCTCCAGGAACTCTTCGCGGTTGTAGGCCAGCCCGCCGCCGGTGCCGCCCAGCGTGAAGGAGGGCCGCAGCACCACCGGAAAGCCGATGCGGCCCGCAAATTCCAGGCCGTCCTTCAAATTGTTGACCAGGGTGCTGCGCGGCATGTCGAGGCCGATGGAGGCCATCGCGTCCTTGAAAAGCAGGCGGTCCTCGGCCATCTTGATGGCGGGCAGGCCGGCGCCGATCAGTTCGACCTTGTATTTTTCAAGGACGCCCTTCTCCGCAAGCTGCACCGACAGATTCAGCGCCGTCTGGCCGCCGACGGTCGACAGCAGCGCGTCGGGCCGCTCCTGGGCGATGATGGCCTCCAAGTACTCGGCTTCCAGCGGCTCGATGTAAGTGCGGTCGGCCAGGTTCGGGTCAGTCATGATGGTGGCCGGGTTGGAGTTGACCAGCACGACCTCGTAGCCTTCGCTGCGCAGGGACTTGCAGGCCTGCGCGCCCGAGTAGTCGAACTCGCAGGCCTGTCCGATGATGATCGGCCCGGAACCGATGATCAGGATCTTGTGAAGGTCATTTCGTCGGGGCATGATTCATTGTCCGCGCCAGTCTTCCATCATTGTCTTGAACTCGTCGAACAGGTAATAGGAGTCATGCGGGCCGGGCGAGGCCTCCGGGTGATACTGCACGCTGAACAGCGGAATGGAACGATGCCGGAAGCCCTCCAGCGTGCCGTCGTTCAGGTTCCAATGCGTCAGGTCCACGTCCGCGGAGCGCAGCGAATCCGGGTCCACCGCGAAACCGTGGTTGTGAGCGGTAATCTCCACCTTGTTGGTGGTCTTGTTGATCACCGGGTGGTTGCCGCCGCGATGCCCGAACTTCAGCTTGTAGGTCTTGCCGCCGAGCGCCAAGCCCAGCACCTGATGGCCGAGGCAGATTCCGAAGATGGGCTTCTTGCCAAACAGCTTCCGCACGTTGGCGGCCTCGACTTCAAGCGGCGCCGGATCGCCCGGCCCGTTTGAGAGGAACACGCCGTCGGGCTGCAAGCTCAGCACGTCTTCGGCCGAAGTCAGCGCCGGCACCACCGTTACGCGGCAGCCTTCGGCCACCAGCCGCCGCAGGATGTTCTGCTTGATGCCGTAGTCGTAGGCGACGACGTGGAAGCGCGGCTCCGGCCGCTCCGGAACCGCCTCGGGCGAGAGCGCAACGGGCGGGGAATCCCATACGTAGCGCTGTTTGGTGGAGACCGATTCGGCCAGGTCGAGGCCCTCCATCTTAGGGATCGAGCAGGCTTTGGCGACCAGCACCTCCGCCGAACTCTCCAGGCGCGAGAGCACGCCGCGCATCACGCCGCGGGTGCGCAGGTGGCGCACCAGGGCGCGGGTGTCGATGCCATCGATGATCGGAATCTTAAAGCGCTCCAGAAACTGCGCGGCATGCTCGCGGCTGCGCCAGTTGCTGGCCAGAGCGCTGAACTCGCGCACCACCAAGCCCTCGATGTAGGGCCGCGTTGACTCGTTGTCCTCCGGCGTGGTGCCGTAGTTGCCGATCTGCGGGTTGGTGAGCACCACGATCTGTCCGGCATAGGAAGGATCCGTGAAGATCTCCTGGTAGCCGGTGAGCGAGGTGTTGAACACCACCTCGCCGTAGCACTCGCCCAGGGCGCCCGCGCCGCGCCCCCGGAACACAGTCCCGTCCTCTAACGCGAGCAACGCGTCTGCCATCTTTTTCCTCTGTTTCCGAAATCGAAAAACGCCGTCGTCGGTGGAGGGAAAAAACCGGCCCTGGACGGCGGTTCCTTCACTCCAGCAGCCCCCAGCGGTCCACGGGCCAGTAGATCCATTGCGCCTTGCCGAAAATATGACGGCGCGAGACGTTTCCCCAGACGCGGCTGTCGTTGGAGGAAGTGCGGTGATCTCCCAGCACGAAATAGCTCTCCGCGCCAACCCGCCATGGCCCTCCCGTCTGCGAGCCGCGAAACTCCGGCAGAAGGTACGGCTCCTCCAGCCGCTGGCCGTTGATGTACACCTCGCCCCGGCGCATCTCAACCGTGTCGCCGGGAAGCCCGATGACGCGTTTGATGTAGGACTTCGAGGGATCGCCCGGATAGCGGAACACCACCACGTCGCCCCGCTGGATCTCCTCCACCCGGTACACAAACTTGTTGATGAAGATGCGTTCCTGGTCGGTCAGGCGGGGCATCATGCTGGTGCCTTCCACCTTCACCGGCTGGTAGAAAAAGAGAATGATGATGCCGGCGATGAAGACCGCCACGGCCACGTCGCGCGCCCAGCAGCGGAGCCACGTGAGCCAGGAATGTTCCGATTCGGAAAGCAATGCGGGCGGCTGCTGTTCCAACGGGCCAGGGCCGGCCGACGGGATGCGCTCGCTCATACGCTCGCCATTCTTTCTTTTACCACAGACGGGAACCGCCCACAAGCCGAGCGGAAACGCCCCGCTCCCCGGACGGTGGTCAGGCGCGGTCCGGCATCCGGGCTAATTTACCGGCACTTCCAACACCAGAAAAATTTCGTCGCGGTCGTCGAAGCGGCTCACGGACTTTGTGGGGCTGGAGACGCCCTTATGCTCGGCGTGGACTTCGTAGTCGGCCTCGCGGTCCAGTCCCCGGAAGACGTATTTGCCCTGCCCGTCCGTGATGCGGGTTTTCACTTCCAGGGTCTTTTTGTCCTTGAGGTGCACCACCGCCTGCGCCAGCTTGGCTCCCTGCGAGTTGACGACCTCGCCCACCAGGCTCTTGATGGCGGCCTGCGGCTTCGGCGGGGGCGGATAGCGGACGTAGGGTTCATTGCGCGCCTGGCCGAACAGCGGCGCCAGCAAAAGGTTGGTTGCGAACAGCCAGAAACCCGCGCGCGCTAGCAACCTCATCGGAGCGTTCCCCTTACCGGGAATTGGATGCTGCAGGAGGCCCTTGCGATGGCTGAAGCCGGCCGATTCCGGCG
>DATMAF010000213.1:0-3845 GCA_035560315.1 Terriglobia bacterium
CGGCGCCATTCAGGAAAACAATCAGAGGGCCCTGGCGGCCGGACTGCACTACGCGGCCGAACATCTCCAGAACACGGAGACGCCTCGCCTGCGCGGCACCTCGCAATCCGGAAAGCTGCTGATGACCGGCAACGAAGCGGCGGCGCTGGGTGCCTTGGCCGCCGGCGTGGACTGCTTTTTCGGATATCCGATCACCCCGTCGTCGGAAATCATGGAGTATCTGGCGCGGAACCTGCCGCGGGTCGGAGGACGGTTCCTGCAAACGGAGGATGAGATCTCCGCCATCGCCGGGGTCTGCGGCGCCGCCTGGGCCGGCAAGCGCGCCATGACGGCCACCTCCGGGCCGGGACTTTCCCTGATGTCGGAGATTGTGGGCTTGCTTTCGATGGCGGAAGTGCCGGCGGTGATCGTGGATTCGCAGCGCGGCGGGCCATCCACGGGCCTGCCCACCAAGACCGAACAGAGCGATCTGCTGCTGGCCGTGTATGGATCCCACGGGGAGGCTCCGCGCATTGTGCTGGCTCCCACCACCGTGCGGGAGAGTTTCGAGCTGATGCCGCTGGCCTTTGATCTGGCCGAACGATACCAGATGCCCGTGATTGTGCTGATGGATCAGGCTCTTTCCAGCCGACTGGAAACCGTGGATGCGGACCTTCTGGACCGCCTTCCGCAACGGCAAGCCGCCCCGGCGGAGCCGCTCGCGGAGGGAAATGGCTACCGGCGGTTCCGGCTCACGGAGACCGGCGTCTCTCCGCGAATCTTTCCGGGCACGCCGGGATTTGAGCACGTGGCCACCGGGCTGGAGCATGACGAGAGCGGATCCCCTGAATACGACGAACGAACCCATACCATCCTGTCGGCGAAACGCCACAAGAAGCTGGCCACGCTGGCCCATGATCCGGCGGTAGCCAATCTGAGTACGCGTTTCGGAGATGAGAGCGCCCTGTTAGGGATCGCTTGCTGGGGATCGACCGCCGGAGCGGTGGAGGAAGCGGTGGCGATGGCTTGCCAGCGCGGCCTTCCCGTAAAGGCGTTGGTGCCAAAGTTGCTGCATCCCTTTGTGCCCGCCGAATGGAAGTCGTTTTTGGGGTCCATCGGGAAGCTGCTGGTGCCCGAAATGAATTTTACCGGCCAGCTTGCAACCCTGCTGCGGGCTTCGTTCGGAGCGCCGTCGGTGCGCCTGAACAAGCTGAAGGGCGTTCCGTTTCAGGCCGGGGAGATTCTGGAGTTTATCGAGCGCGAAGCCGAAACGCTGGAGCAGGAACGAGACCACGCTACCGGCCAGCCCCTGGCCGGCGCTGGCGTGAAGACGACTTCCTGACGGTGTAGCAAAGACGAAAATGGCGGCCGCGCGACGGCGGAGGAAGAAGGGCGAACCGTGTCGGAGGAAGCGATGGAGAGGACGGAAACAGAAAGCGAACCGCTCGCTTTCGAGTGCTACTTGGGTTCGCTGGAGCCGGTCTGGTGCCCCGGTTGCGGGGATTATTCGGTGATGGGCGCGTTCGTGGAAGCGGCGCGGCATCTGCGCATCCCCACGCACCGGCTTGCGCTGGTCTCCGGAATCGGCTGTTCGAGCCGCTTTCCGTTCTTTGTCAAAGGATATGGATTCCATGGAGTGCATGGGCGCGCCCTGCCCATCGCGCAAGGCGTGAAGCTTGCCAATCCGGAGCTAACCGTGGTGGTTCCGGGAGGCGATGGCGACGGCTTGGCAATCGGCGGCGGGCATCTGCCGCATGTGGCCCGCAACAACCCCGATATTACTTACCTGCTTTTCAACAACTCCATCTACGGTCTCACCAAGGGGCAGACCTCCCCCACCTCGCCGCACCATCTGACGACCAAAACACATCCGTACGGCCTGGTCGGCGAATCGCTCAATCCGGCGTTCCTGGCGCTGGCCTACGGCGCCACGTTCGTGGCCCGCGGCGCGGCCGTCCGGCGCGAGCACTTGGCCGGGTTGATCCGGCAGGGGATCGAGCATCGCGGGTTTTCCTTCATCGAGATTCTGACCAGTTGTTCTTCGTTCAACACCAAGCACATCGCCATTACCAAAGTGCTCCAGCGCATGGTGCTGTTTGACGATCCTCCGGCCGATGAGCTGGAGGCTATGCGGCTGGCGGCGGATCCCCATGATATCTACTTGGGGGTTTTCCGCCGCGTGGAGCGGCCGACTCTGGACGACGCGATGGAAAAAACCCGCGCCGCCAGTCAACGCGGAGGAGCGGCCACCGTTCGCGAATTGCTGCGGCAGTTCCAGTAAGGCGGGCGTTCCGCAGGGGAGCGCCGGGATCAAGCAGTGCAACACCAGCCTCGACGCCAGGCAGCGCCAGGCCGCGGACGCGGTGACCACGGGCCCGCGCACCGGCCGGCGACCCACCCCGCGAGCACCTCGTACGGGGCACCACCGGAATCGACCCGTGGAAAGGGTACGGCCAGCATAATCAGCAACCGATTTATCGGCTTCTAATCCCTGGGCGGCTCTCTGCCCACCGGTTGTCCGGTTCCTTCCAGTGAGAATGCTTCGGGCCACCTGCGCATTGAGGAACCGATCCGATTAGCAAGTTGCTTAGTATCAGTGGCAGCGGTGCCTCCAGAGTCATCCCGTTACGACGTAGACCATTTTCATAGTTACTGTATAGCATAGCCGCGATGTCGAAACCATGCCGAGGCATTCAGGGAGGTGATTGAAGCAAGGGCTTGCGCCACAGCTTCTTTGAGAACTTCCAGCGTGCGAGAGTTGGCTGAACGGGGATGTTGTTTGGTTTTCGACCAGGCTTGCCTGATGGGGTTGAAGTCCGGCGAGTAAAAAGGCAGGTAGCGTAACTCCGCACCGGTGGCCTCGATGCGCTCCCGGACCCCGGCCACCTGGTGAGCTCCCCGATTGTCCATCACCACCACCTGGCTGGGGCGCAACTGCGGGCAGGGCACCTGGTCCAGATACGCCCGAAAGACCTCGCCATCGGTGGACGATTCCACCGTCATGCTGGCGAGCATGCCTTCGCTGGTCATCGCTCCCAGCAGCGTCAGCGTCCGCCAGTGGCCGGCCACCATTCTGACCAAGCGCCAGGCCTGGACTCTGGCAGGACTCTCCACCCGGGGCTATGGCCTGTTGTTCTGGAACCACAACCACATTCCCGCTGGGAGTGCACTTGCATGAGGGAACTTCCAACCATCACGTGATGGGGGATGTGGGTCAGCTTTGCGACCGCGGTAATTCTGGCGGCGATGTTCGCCGCCAAGATCGCGGAGCTGCTGAGCAAACGGGAAGAGTCCCTGCTGCGGATGCAGGGGGCTGAACCGGCGGGCGAAGCCGCGGAAGCAATTACTGTTCCGGATCTGTTGCAATCGCTGTCCGAGGAACTACCTCCCGCGACAACTTCTAGCCGGATTTGCCGCCGATGTCCAGCACCTTCATGCGGTACAGGAACGATTTGTAACTGATGTTGAGGCTCTTAGCGGCCTCCTTGCGATTCCAGTTGGTGCGGTTGAGTGCCTGGAGAATGGCTTCGGCTTCGGCTTTCTTCTTCAGGCTGTTGACTCGCTCTTTGAGGGAAATCTGCTGCCCGTTGGCGGGGCTTGGCTTCACCAGGTTGACGCTCTTTTCCAGCCGGGCGCGGATGGCGTTGGCCAACTCCGTTTCCACCAGGTTGGTGTCATGCAGGACGATGTAGCGGCGCACCACGTTTTCCAGTTCGCGGATGTTGCCCGGCCAGTCGTACTGCTGCATGGCGGCCAGCAGACCGGGCGATAGCTTGATATGGGCGCGCCCGTATTTGGGGCCGTACTTTTCCAAAAAGTAATTGGTCAACGCCTCCAGTTCATCCATGCGTTCCCGGAGCGGCGGG
>DATMAF010000214.1:0-3881 GCA_035560315.1 Terriglobia bacterium
TTCTTCCGTGTCCGCCGCGGAGCGGAGCGCCGGATAGGAGAGCGGCTGCGGCTCCCATTCGCGGATGGCTTCGTAGGCCAGGTCGATCTCTCCCGTGGCAACGCCGCTCAGATCGCGCAGACGCTTTGTCAGGCGGCTCTCGCTGCCCGGCGGATGATGATGGCCCAGGCAGGCGCACACGTTCCGGCGGCGCAGCAGCACGACCACAAACGGCGGCGCCTGCCGCAGCACGCCGGCATAGCGCTGCCGGGTCGCTTCCGGGAGCGTCAACCAGGTTTCTTCCAGCGATTCTTTGAAATGCTCCATGCCCTCGGAGTCGCCTTTGGCGTAGGCGATCAGGACCAGGGGAAGCTCCCGGGCCGGCGGACGCACCAGAATCTGCTCCGTGCCCCGCAGCCGAAGGTAGAGCTGGCGCAGCAAGCCTAGCGGATAGATGCGCTGGTGTCCGTGCATTGCCAATCCTCGTGGGCGCTCGCCCTCGCCGCCAGGCCTTCCGGATTGCCGGGTTGGGAATGCCTCGCTGGATTCGATTCTACCGAAGTTGGGCCCAAGAGGCGAGAAGCGGTTTGCGCCGCGGCGGTTAATCGGGGTAATCGCTGGCCTCCCCGTCCGGGAACAACGCCAGTTGCTGGCGCCGGCCGAAGGGCGCCCGGGCCGGTCCGGCTGTGAACGGCGGCGGGAAATACTTTTTCCGGAGCTGCTGCGCCAGCTCATGAATCCTCTCCGCATAGTCGCCACGCAGGTAAGCGTCCCGCCGGAACCACCGGCGGTAGCGAGCAACCAAGTGCGGAAATTGCTCCTCCAGAAACGGGAAGAAGGCCTTCTGCGACGCCGGCATCAGGAACAGGGCGTTGGCGGCGAACGTCTGCGCTCCGGCCGCGGCGCCGGCCCGCGCGACCGCCTCCAGGTTGGCCGGGGCGTCCGTCAGAAAGGGCAGCACCGGCATGGAAAAAATTGCCACCCGAAGGCCCGCCGCGCTGAGCGCGCGCACGGCGGCCAGCCGCAGATCGGGGCGGGGAGCGCGGGGCTCCAGCTTGCGGGCCAGCGCCGGGTCGAGCGTCACAATCGTCATGTTAATCTGCAGGTGGTTGTCTGCGGCGATCTCTCGCAAGAGCGCGACGTCGCGCATCACCAAATCCGACTTGGTGGTGAGGGAGACCGACAGGCCGCGAAATTCCGCGATCGTCTCCAGGATGGAACGCGTCGTACCATAGATTCGTTCGGCGGGCTGGTAGGGGTCCGTGGCCGCCCCGATGGCGATGGCGCCGCCGGGGTCGCGCCGCAGTTCGCGCCGCAAGATCTCCCCGGCCTGGGCTTTGCTGTAAATTTTTTCCTCGAACGCGGCGGGATCCTCAAAGCCCAGGTACTCGTGCGTGTAGCGGGCGTAGCAGTACTTACAGCCAAACTCGCAGCCGCGATAGGGATTGATGGTCCAGCGAAACGGCAGGTTCGGGTTGGGGCAGCGGTTCAAGAGGGCGTGAACGGGCAGACGGAAATAGGTTACCTTCCGCTTGGCCGCTAACGGCGGGCTGCTGGCCGCCAGCCGGGCCATGCCGACCCGCGGCGCAGTGCCGGGGCTTGGGGGTGGGGCGCTGGCGGGGGCGGGAAGCATGCCGTCCCATGTTCGCTTTTTATTCGCTCATTTGTCAAGCCCCATTTTGCTGCACGGAAGGGTTCCGTTCCTGTGGTATAAGTGGAATTGGAGCGATGGAAAATTGCAGACAGCCGGTCTCGGGGCGGTGAGCCGGCAAGCAATTCGGATGCGACGTACAGCTTGCTGGAAGGGAGAATCACTCATGCCGAGCCGGAGGTCCCACCTTGTTGTGCTGGCGGGCGTGCTGCTGGGAATGTTGGTTGCTTGTACCCGGGAGCCCTCCCCGTCCCCCTCGTCGGACCAGCCCAGTGCCCCTGCCACCGATGCGCAGAGCGCGAACCCCCCGCAACCCCCGGCGGGCGCGGAGGGAATGGAAGACGCCCACATTTTTGAGGGCGGGGCGCACCAGGACCACACCTCCAAGCACGGGGGAACCTTCTTCATGGCGCTGGACAACCGCCATCACTTGGAGGGGACACTGGAACGCCCCGGCGTTTTCCGGCTGTACATCTACGACGCCTATACCAATCCGATCAGTCCGCAGGAACTCCGCGCGGTGGATGCCAAGGTGATCTGGGGGGACGAGGATGGCGCCCCCGAACTTCCGTTGAAGCCCAATGCGGACGGCACCGCGCTGGAGGCGCAGGCGCCGCAGCCGGTTCGATTCCCCCTCACGATCACGCTGCTGTGCCGCTTCGCGGGCTCTGCGCCCAACTCGCGGCCGGAACTGTTCACGTTTCCATTTAGCCATTATTCCCACGTCGATACGACGCCCCACACGCATTGATCCGGGGAGAACGCCGGCCCGCCGGCGGAGGGCCAGTGCCCTCGGCGGGAACACGACAGGATCAGGAAGGATTCCATATTTACCCCTCCCCTGGGCGGCAGTACAATGCCCCTGGACGGAGACAGCGCGAGCTGGATCCCGGCTGGAGCGGAGCAACACACAACTCTTGGTGAGGTGACTTCAGATGGCCCTGGGGACCCCGTCGCTGACAGCCCAGAAGTATGGTGGGCTGAGCCACGAACAGTTGATCTGGATCTACCGCACGATGTACCTTTCGCGGAAGTTGGACGAGAAAGAAATCCAGCTGCACCGCCAGGGCCGCACCTTCTTTGAGATCAGCGCCGCCGGGCACGAGTCGTTGCAAATGGCCGCCGCTCTCTCGCTGCGAGCCGGCTCGGACTGGATCTCGTTGTACTATCGCGGCCGCACCCTGGCCTTGGCGCTGGGCATCACGCCCCGGGAGCAGCTCTTGGAGGCACTGGGAGCAGCGACCGCCCCCTTCAGCGGCGGACGCCAGATGCCGTCGCACTGGGGCAGCCGCAAGCTGCATATCCTTTCGCGTTCCAGCGCCACGGGCATGCAATGGGCTCAGGCGGTCGGTCTTGCCGAAGCCGCGTTGTTCTATCAGCACAGCACAGATGCCGCGCGCGAAGCGGTCTCCGCCGGCGACGCCTTTGAGCCGGATGAGATTGTCTGCGTCACCGGGGGGGACGGCGCCACCAGCGAGGGCGAGTTCTACGAGTCGCTGAACGCCGCCTGCCTGCGCCGGGCTCCGGTTCTCTTTTTGATCGAGGACAACGGCTATGCCATTTCCGTTCCCGTGGACGTGCAGACCTGCGGGGGAAGCATCTCGCGCCTGGTCGCGGGCTATCCGCATCTGCACGTCGAGGTGGTGGACGGCACGGATTTTTGGAAGAGCCGCGAAGCCATGCAGCGGGCGGTGGCGCACTGCCGCGAGCGGCGGGGGCCGGCTCTGGTGCATGGCCACGTCATGCGGCTGCATTCGCATTCCCTTTCCGACGACCAGCGGCTGTATAAGACGGAGGAGGAAATCGCAGCCGAGGCCGCCCGCGACCCCCTGGTCAAGTACGCCAACTGGCTGGAGGCGGAAGCCATTTTGCTTTCCGAAGCGCGCGCGCGGCTGGAACGCGACGTGGAGCAGGAAGTCGAGCAGGCCGCCGCCGAAGCCCTGGGCGCTCCCGCGCCGCAACCCGACACGATCCGACAGCACGTTTATTCGCCTCGGGTAAACCCGTGCAGCGCGGAGTTTGACCGCTCGCCACGGTTTGTTGGCGATCCGCGAACGATGGTCGAGCTCCTGAACGCCTGCCTGCGCGACGAGATGAAACGCAACCCGCGCATCGTCCTGTTTGGCCAGGACATCGCGGATTGCAGCCACGAGGAGAAGCTGGGCAAGGTCAAGGGCAAAGGCGGGGTCTTCAAAGTGACCCACGGCTTGCAAAAGCAGTTTGGCAGCCAGCGGGTGTTCAACGCGCCCAT
>DATMAF010000215.1:0-3285 GCA_035560315.1 Terriglobia bacterium
GCCGCCGCGCCGAAGGCGACCGTAAAATTCCCGTCCTGATAGGAGATGGTCGTGCGGGCCAGCGCCAGCGCGGCAATCGCAAGGCACGCCAGCGCCCCGCCCGCAAAGGCCAGCCGCGCCGGATGGAGCCAGAAGGCCGCCCAGCGGCTGGCTGGCTCGGCTACGATGCGGATTCGCTGCGGAACCTCCTCGAAGGCCGCCGCGCGGCTCACCACGCCGAGCGTCTGGCGAATCCGGCCCACCTCCTGCGAGCAATCGGCGCAGATTTCCAGATGCAAGCCAATCGCCGTGCGGTCCGGCGCCGGAACTTCCTCCAGGACGTATTCGAGCAGGACCGGGCGGACCTCTTCGCAGTTCCTTGGGCGGTTCATGGGATACCTCCGCGAACATGGGGATTCTTTGCCGCGCTCAGAACCACCGCGCGCAAGAGCAGCAGAGAGGAGAGGAAAGAAGCAACGGCTAGCGGCGCGGGGCCCGCTGCGGCGAGGGCGCGGCTTCGAGCAGGGCGCGCAACTGCGCAAAGCCGGCGTAGACGCGCGTCTTGACGGTGCTCACCGGGCAGGAACTGATCTCGGCGATCTCCTCGAAGCGGAAGCCGTGATAGACCTTCAGAACGATGGCCGCGCGCTGCTCGGCAGGAAGCGCATCCAGCGCGCGCGCCACGGCGATTTCCAACTCGGGACCCGAAAAGGACCGTGGCGAATACGCCGCCCCGCTCGCGCTGCCCTCGGCGTGCCATGCCGCCATTGCGTCGTCCGGCCATCGCTCCGTTCGCTCCGGTTTGTCTTCCTCCCCCGGTTGCGGCGCGGGCCGCCGCAAGTGCGAGAAGGCCAGGTTGTGAGCGATCCGGTAGAGCCAGGGGGCGAACTTCCCGGCCTCGGCCAGCGTCCCGATGCTCTGATACGCTTTCAGAAATGCTTCTTGCGTCAGATCCAGGGCGTCTTCGCGGAAGCCAGGCCGGCCCGCCAGCAGCCGCAGCAGGTAGTTATAAAGCCGCTTCTCCCAGCGCCAGACGAGGTGGTTAAAAGCCTCGAGGTCGCCCTTGCGGGCTCGATCTACCAGTGCGGCGTCGGACTCCGTCCGGAGGAACAAATACTTGCTCCCGATGGGAAAGACGCGCCAGGATGCGAAAAAGTCTGGCGGACCTTCAAGTTTTTTTCACTATAGCACGGAAGCCGGCCTTGCCTGCGGTACCTCATTTGCTTCATGGAAAGCGCCGGAATAGCCCGTAAGTCCTACCGCAATTTGAGGCTGCTGCGTCATTGCCTAGTACTTCCTCCTGCCCCATTCTTAAGGTGAACAGAGGAAAAAATTACCAAAGGAAGGAGGCGGCCATGCTACTGGAAGAAAAAAAATCGCACTTGATGTTATTTGGCGCACTTCTTCTGAAACGATCCGGAAAAGCATCCCTGGCGCAGGCGCTGCGGATAGCGCCGCTGACCAACCGCACCAGGCGATTGGCGAATCTTCTGACGGCGGTCAGTTCCACGCTGCCGGAACCGGCCATTAGCACCACAGGGTACGGAGGGAGGCAATAAATGTACCGGGGAGAAAGATTGCGACTGCCGGCGAATCCGGTGCGGCCCGGACTCCAGGCCGGTATGGAACAAGCCGCTGCGCCGGAACCGCAGACGGTGGAGGTCCGGCTGCGCTGCAAAGTTTGCTGGGACGAAGGCCCGGTCGCACTCAACCCCCAACAGGTGGAACAGTTGCGTACCTGCGGCCATCTGGAGATGCACTGCCGTTACTGCAAAACCGAGCGGGCCTGGGAAGCCGTTGATCCCACGGAACTCATCCCCAAGCCGGCTTTGGCCCCGACGGCTCCCAAACGAGTTTTACTGGTGGATCCCGATCCGGCCTCTCTGGCCTTGCTGCAGCGCATCTGCGGCGCATGGGAAGCCCACATCGAAGTGGCCCAGAACGCCGAAGAAGGCATGCGCAAGCTGGCGGAAGCTTCCTACGACTTGCTGATCTCGGAGATGCGGCTCAGCGACATGCCGGCCGAAGGCTTCCTGAAATTCATTCGCGACAATCTGCTGCTGTCTCCGGAGCAGATCATCTTCCTGGGCCGGGAAAGTCCTCATGCGGTACACAAGTTCGTTGCCGCGAATGGCTGCGGATACTGCCGCAAGCCGCTCCAATTCACCGAGCTTTCCCAGGAAGTGGAAGCGCGGCTGTGCGGGAACGACTCCGAGGAAGCGACCACCACGGCTGTGATCCTTTAATCGCAACCGCCCTGGTCAACCGGCAGCGCCCAGCGCCAGCGAGGCGTCGGCGGTCAGATCGAATCCCGCAAACTCCCGCGCCAGGAATTTCGGGTAGGCCGCCGCGGCGATCATGGCGGCGTTGTCGGTAGAGAGGCCGAGCCGGGGAAAGTAGACGGGCACGCCGGTCTTCGCCAGCCGGCTCATGCGTTCGCGCAGCAGCGCGTTCGCCGCCACGCCTCCGGTGACGAAGACCGAGTGGACCCCCTCCCGCTCCGCCGCCTCCCGGCAGTGCTCCACCAGATCGTTCACTACCGCCTCGCGGAAGCTGGCGATCAAATCCAGGCTTCTGTTGGAAGAGTGCGCCAGCAACTCTTCCTTGCCGGCCTTGGGATGTTCCATGCGCCAGGCGCGCCGGGCCTCAATTTCCTGTTCCATGCCGTGGGCCTGCACGTAACGCAGCACCGCGGTCTTGATGCCGCTGAAGCTGAAATCAAGCGGATTGCCCTTCATCCTGGGCTTGGTGAACTCGACCGCATGCGGGTTGCCGTGCGGCGCCAGGCGGTCGATCACCGGCCCGCCGGGGTAGCCGTAGCCCAGCAGTTTCGCCACCTTGTCGAAGGCCTCGCCGGCGGCGTCGTCGCGCGTGCGGCCGATGATGCGGTTGGTAAAGACCGGCGCGCGGCGGCCGTTCGAAGCAGGGGAAGCTTTGAGTTCCGTAATCGCCAGCAGTGTGTGCCCGCCGCTGACGATCAGCGACAGCGCCGGAAACTCCGGCTCGGGACGGCCTTCCAGACGCTCTTCGAGCAGCACGGCGTGGATGTGGCCTTCGAGGTGGTTCACAGCAATGAGCGGTTTTTCGAGCGCCAGCGCCAGCGACTTGGCGTAGGTCAGCCCGACCAGCAGCGCCCCGGCCAGACCCGGCCCCACCGTTACCGCGATGGCGTCCACGTCGCCGTAGGCTATTTCCGCCTGCTCCATCGCCTGGCGCACCACCGGGACGATGTTGCGCACGTGTTCGCGGCTGGCCAACTCCGGCACCACGCCTTCGTACTTGCCGTGCGTGGCATACTGCGACGCC
>DATMAF010000216.1:0-9282 GCA_035560315.1 Terriglobia bacterium
GGGCCGTCGCCTGCGGCCGGAAAGCCTCGCGGTCACGGTGCGGGGTCTGGCCATTGCCGATCTGACCGCCGCTTCCATCAGCCAGACGCTGGAAACTGTTGCTTCCTGGAAGCTGGTCGGACGGGAAGAAAAAATTGCCGGCCGCATTGTGCAGGAAATCCGGGAGCGCCTGGAATTTCTTACCGCTGTTGGTCTGGGCTACCTGAGCCTGGACCGCGCCGCTCCCACCCTGTCCGGCGGCGAGGGCCAGCGCATCCGCTTGGCGGCGCAGATCGGCTCCCGGCTGCGCGGGGTGTTGTATGTATTGGACGAGCCTTCCATCGGCTTGCATCACCGCGACAACGGCCGCCTGTTGGAGACGCTCAGGAACCTCCGCGACCTGGGCAACACCGTGCTGGTGGTGGAACACGACGAAGAGACGATCCGGCAGGCTGATTATGTCGTGGACCTGGGCCCCGGGGCCGGCCGGCACGGCGGCAGCGTGGTGGCCACGGGGACTCCCGCGGCGATTGCCGCCACCGAGACCTCGCTGACCGGCCAGTACCTCGCCGGCCGGCGTTGCATTCCGGTCCCCCAGAAGCGCCGCAAGCCTACCGGCCAGGTGCTGGTCATACACGAGGCGCGCGCCAACAATCTGAAGAATCTGACGGTCTCGATTCCCCTGGGGCTGGTGGTGGTCGTCACGGGCGTCTCCGGTTCCGGCAAATCCACGCTGGTCAATGACATCCTATACCGCGCCCTGGCGCAGAAGCTCTACGGCGCCCGGGAAGCGCCCGGGGCCCATGGACGCATCGAAGGCGCGGAGCTGATCGACAAAGTGATCTCCATCGACCAGACCCCCATCGGCCGGACGCCGCGCTCCAATCCGGCGACCTATACGGGCCTCTTCACCCCGCTGCGGGAGCTGTTCGCCATGCTGCCGGAATCGCGCGAACGCGGCTACCGGGCCGGGCGCTTCAGCTTCAATGTGCGCGGGGGGCGCTGCGAAGCCTGCCAGGGCGAAGGCGAACGCCGCATCGAGATGAATTTCCTTCCCGATGTTTCCGTCACCTGCGATGTCTGCCGCGGGCGGCGCTATAACTCCGAAACGTTGTCGGTGCTGTACAAAGGACATTCCATCGCGGATCTGCTGGAAAGCACCGCCGCCGACGCGCTCGGGCTGCTTGAAAACATCCCCGCGATTGCGCAGAAGCTGCGCACGGTGGTGGAAGTGGGCCTGGGCTACCTCCATTTGGGGCAGTCGTCCACAACGCTTTCGGGGGGCGAGGCGCAGCGCATCAAGCTGGCGCGGGAACTCAGCCGGCGCCAGACCGGCCGCACGCTGTACCTGCTCGATGAACCCACCACCGGCCTGCACTTCGACGATGTCCGAAAATTGCTGGAAGTCCTGCACCGTTTGACCGATCTCGGCAACACCGTCATCATCATCGAGCACCATCTGGATGTCATCAAGACCGCCGACTGGATCATTGATCTGGGACCGGAGGGCGGCTCCGGCGGCGGCCAGATCGTCGCGCAAGGCACTCCGGAGCAGGTCGCCCGCGTATCCCGCTCCTTCACGGGCCAGGCGCTCGCCTCCGCGCTTTCGCGGTCCCGGCCTTGATCCCGGCGCCGCTTGTCAACCGCGCCGCGGCCTTCTAGACTGGAGGCATCGGCGGGACGCCCGGAGAACAAAACACGGTTCATGGATGACCATCCCCAATCCGCCGTCAACTCCGTCGGAGAAGCGCCTCGCGACCGGGAAGCGCAACTCCCGCTCTGGCCGAGCGAGGGAGGCGCCAATCCCGCTGTCCCGGACGCGGCTGTCTCGGGCGAGGCGACGGCGGAGGACTCCCGGCCCGGTCCGGTTGCTGGGACGGCGCCAGAGTCGCTGGCGGCTCCGGCGGAGCCGCCCTGGAAATTCTCCGATCTGGGGCTGTTCCTCCTCTTTGCGGTCATGGCGCTGCTGGTCGCCAACAGTGTTGCGACCGGCCTGTATCTCGTGCTGGCCGGCCGCCTGGGAGGGAACGTCCGGCTGGATGCCGTCCAATCACAAGCCCCTTACCTGGTTCTCATGCAAGTGATCTGGGAGTCGCTGTGGTTCCTGTTTATCTACTACACCATCACGGCCAAATACCGGCGGGGATTTTGGGAAGCGATCCGATGGGTTTCGCCGCAACGCGGCAGTAAGACCTTTCTGCTCGCTGGAATCGGCCTGGCGGTGGCCATTCAGGCGATTTTCAGCTTTTTCCCTTCGGAAGAGCCCTTGCCCATCGAACGCCTTTTCTCGAGCCCCGAAGCGGGGTACTTGCTGGCGTTTTTCGGCATCGCGGTGGCGCCGTTCATGGAAGAGCTGGTGTTCCGGGGATTCTTTTATCCGGTCTTCGAGCGGCGCTGGGGGATCACCGCGGCCGTTGCCCTCACGGCCTTGCTGTTCGCCCTGATCCACGCGCCGCAATTGAGCGGCAGTTACGCCGAAATGACCGCCATTTTTCTGGTGGGGCTGGCGCTGTCCTATACGCGAGGCCGGACCCGCTCGCTGGTGCCGTCGTATCTGATGCACCTGGGCTATAACGCCAGCCTGTTCGTATCGCTGTATCTGGCCACCGACCGGTTTCGCGCCTTGCAAGGATAGCGGGGGAGAAAACCGGGGCGGGCGATTGCGGTAGGATGAATCGTATGCACGATCGCATCAAGACAGTCGAATGGACTGACGCCGGTGTCTTGCTGATTGACCAGCGGCAGCTTCCTCACAAGGAAGAATATCTCCTCTGCCGCACGGTCGGGGAGGTCGCCGCGGCCATTCGTTCCATGGCGGTGCGGGGCGCGCCGGCCATCGGCGTAACGGCGGCCCTGGGATTGGCGCTGGGTCTGCAGAACTCCCGCGCGAAAACCTTGGATGAGCTGCGCGCTGAGTTCGTCAGCGCCTGCGAACTGCTCGCCGCCACGCGCCCCACTGCCGTGAACTTGTTCTGGGCCATCGGCCGCATGCGGGAGCGGTTCGAGCGGCTCTGCCGCAACGGCGCGGAGCTGGCGGCCATCCGGCAGCAGATGCTCCGGGAAGCGCAATCCATTTTGCAGGAAGACGTCGCCGCCTGCCGGGCGATCGGCGATTTCGGGGCGGAACTGCTGCCCTCCGGCACCTCCGTCATGACCGCCTGCAACGCCGGCGCGCTGGCCACGGCGGGCTACGGCACAGCGCTCGGCGTGATCCGTTCGGCCGTCCGCGCCGGAAAGCAGATTGACGTTCTGGCGCTGGAGACCCGGCCGTTCCTGCAAGGCGCCCGGCTGACGGCCTGGGAACTGCAGCAGGATGGCATCCCCGTTACACTGATCACCGACAATATGGCCGGCCATTTTCTGCACTCTGGCCGCGTGGGAGCCGTGGTGGTGGGCGCGGATCGCATCGCGGCCAACGGCGATACCGCCAATAAAATTGGCACTTACGGGCTGGCGGTGCTGGCCCAGGAAAACCAGGTGCCGTTCTTTGTGGCTGCGCCGCTGTCCACGATTGATCTGGAACTGGCTTCCGGGGACCTGATCCCGATTGAGCACCGCTCCGCGGATGAAGTCACTCACCTCCTTGACATTCCGATCGCGCCGGAGGGCGTGGCGGCCTGCCATCCTGCCTTCGACATAACCCCGCATCGCTATATCACCGCCATTGTGACGGAGCGGGGGATCGCGCGGCCGCCCTACGGGGAAAGCCTCCGCGCCCAGAAGAAGGGCTCTTCCGACCCACAAGCCCGCTAAGGCATGGAAGCCGCCGGCCTCTCCGGAACCAGCGGCCCGGAGTTTCTTTTCCCCCACCGGTTCGGCGACAGCAACAACTGCGTTTCGACAACCCGCCGGACCTGTTCCCCGCAGCGCTTTCGTGCTATTCTGTTGGGTGTTTTCGCTGGGAGAAGCCTGGAAATCAAGTGGAAATTCACGTGCTCTGAATGCGCGACAGGAGGATGGAAATGCGTCGGTGGAACGTGGCTGCCTTGACCCTGGTCGGACTGATGACCTTCGCTGTTCGGTTGCAAGCGCAAGCGCTAACGGAAATGCGGTTCCTGAAGCCCACCTCCAGCCTATCCGGCAACACGGGCCTGTGGAAGGTCCATACCCCCACGGGGCTGGAACTGGGACAGGTCTCCTTTTCCCTCTGGGCGGACCGCATTAACCGCAATCCCGGACAGCTCACCATCACCACCTATGGTTTTGGCGGTGCCGTGGGCCTCACGGATTGGATGGAACTGGGTCTTAACTTCGAGGTGAACCGCCGTATTCTGGTGCGGCGCGCCGATCAGTTGAGCCTGGGGCAACAGCAACTGGGCTTCTTCGGCACCAAGGTTCCCGGAGCCGCTCCGCTGCCTTCCGAACTGATGCCGGGCAGTTCCCTGCTGCCGCAACTCCGAGAGCCGGCCACCCCCACGGGTGCCCTCTCCCGCCGGGCGGGCTACTACAACGCCTTCCCCTTCGCCAGTAAGATTCAGGGCAACGGCGTCGGCACGGTCGCCGTGGGGTTGAAGTTCAAGCTCCTCTCGGAGGCCAGCGATGCCCCGGTGGATGCCGGCCTGCGGCTCTACGCCCACATTCCCACGCATCGCTCGATCGCGTTTCTGCGGGAGCGTCCCTCGCAGAGCGGCGGATGGATTTACGGCGGCGACTTCCTGCTGGGAAAAAACGTCAGCGACATGGCGGATGTATTCTTCAATTTTGGCCTGCGCTCGTATCAAAGCCCCGGCGATGGCCGCGCCGTGAACCTCTCCAACGTGGCGCCCATCGGATTCGGCATCACGCTGCCGCGCGATACCCGGCTGCAGTTTATGGGCGAGGTTACCGCCGACTGGCTGTTTGGGGACCATACCCGCAACAAGGTTCCTGACGGCGAGAGTCTGGCGGATGCCACCGTCGGATTCCGGGCGTTTGTGAACCGCTACCTGAATCTGAGCGCCGGCTACCGCCGTCCCTTGACGCAGTTTGGGGGGGACAAGAACGGCTTCGTCTTCCAGATCGGCTATACCTACGGGCCGGCCATGGACGTCACGCCGCCCAGCCCGCCCAGTCTGAGCTGTTCCGCCAGTCCGACCCAGGTTACCGTCGGGCAACTGGTACAGTTGACCGCTTCGGGAAGCTCCTCCACCGGCGCGCCGCTGACCTTCGCCTGGACCACCAACGGAGGGACCATTCAGGGCAGCGGGGCCAATGTTTCGGTGAGTACCACGGGCCTGGCGCCGGGCAACTATATGGCCACGGTGCGGGTTTCGGAACCTTCGGGCCTGTATGCGGATTGCCCCGCCCGCTTCACCGTGGTTGCGCCGCCCATGAATCCTCCCACCGTCAGTTGCTCCGCCGACCGGACCAATGTCCAGGTCGGGGAAGCGGTCAACCTGACCGCCCAGGGCAACAGCCCGGACGGCCGTCCGCTGACCTACCAGTGGACAACCACCGCCGGCACCCTGGTGGGCAGCGGGGCTTCGGTCCGCCTGGACACCAGCGGCGTCAGTCCCGGCACCATCACCCCGCGGGCGCGCGCCACCGATGACCGCGGCTTGAGCGCGGAGTGCTCCGTAACCATCACGGTCACCGCGCCCCCGCCGCCGCCCCCGCCGCCGCAGGTTACCCTGCTCGATACCTGCCAGTTCGCGCAGAACTCGGCGCGCGTCGACAACGTCTGCAAGGCCAAGCTCGACAGCATTGCGCTGCGGCTGCAAAGCGAGGCGGACGCCACGCTGGCCATCGTCGGCTTCGCCGCCAGCAATGAGCGCAATGCGCAGCAGTTGTCCCAGAGCCGCGCCGACAACGTGCGCGCCTATCTGGCCAACGAACGCGGCATCGCGCAAGGCCGGCTCACCTCCCGCACCGGCGCCCCCGGGACGGGAGCGGCGGCCCGCAAAGCGGAAATGCACCTGGTTCCGCGCGGCGCCACCTTTGTGGGCTACAACGTCGAGCTCGACCGGGAAAGGGTCCGGGCCGCGCGGCCGGCGGGCGCCGCGGCGGCGGGACGACAGACCATCGCCTCGCTGCGGTAGCCTTTGGAAAGGCAGTTGCGGCTCTCTCTCGCAGGGCGCGCACGCTTTCCCGCATCTCCCGAAGCCGGGTTCTTCCCGGCTTCGGGATTTTTCTGGCCGGAGGTCCCCGGCCGCTCCCTCCTAACCGGCCTTCCCATTCCAAACGGGCGACATCGCTTGCGTATTCCGGCCTTGGCTCGGAGTTGCTTCGAGCTTATAATCTCGGAAGAGAGGCGGGGATAACCCGGCAAGGAGGAGCGCCCACGGCGGCAGCCCCGGATCCTACGCAAGGGGGAACAGAATGAGACCGGGCACGGTGTTTCCGGATTCGTTGCGGTTCGCAATTCTTTTCCTGGCAACCTTGCTGGTTGCCTCTTCCGCTCCGGCCGCCAACAGCGGCGATTGCGTGCGCGGCGTCCCCTCGGCCCCGATCAAGATTGAGGTGTTTTCCGACTTTCAGTGCCCCGCCTGCCGGGCCTTTTACCTGAGCACCATGAGCATCGTCATGAGCGAGTACGCCGACGCCGGCAAAGCCTGCATCGTCTACCGCGAATTCCCGCTGAGCATCCATAACCACGCTCGTCAGGCGGCGCAGTTCGGCCATGCCGCCATGAAAGTTGGCGTGCGCCAGTGGAACCAGGTTACCGATGCGCTGTTCAAAGCCCAGGATGCGTGGGCCGCCTCCGGGAACATCGAATCGGTGGTGGCGAACGTTCTGGCGAAGGCGGATCTTGAGGCGCTCCACAAGGAACTGCGCAATACCGCCGCGCTCGATGCCGCCATCGATGCTGACATCCAGTTGGGCATGCAGCGGGGAGTCAATTCAACCCCGACGTTCTTTGTGACCGCCGGCGGCCGGACGGAAAAGATCGCCGCCGCGGTCTCGTATCCGATCCTGAAGCGATACCTGGACTCCCTGCTGGCAAAGGGCAATTGAGCCGTGCTCTGGCGGATTCTCCAATGGTTCGCCCGGTTGTTTCTCGGAGCGCTCTTTCTCTACGCCGGCTACGCCAAGCTCCGGGAGCCCTTCCTGTTTGAAATGGCGGTGGATTCCTACCAGTTGCTGCCGCCCTGGGGGGTGATCGCGGTGGCGCGCACGCTTCCCTGGCTGGAAGCCGCCCTGGGCCTGGCGCTGCTGGTCGGCTGGCAGCTTCCGTACTTTGCCTCCTTCACCTGCCTGCTGCTAGGATTCTTCCTGTCGCTCATGGCCATCAGCTACGCCCGCGGCGTGGAAGCCACCTGCGGCTGTTTTGGGCTCGGAGAACCCGTGGGGCCGTACACCCTGGCGCGCGATGCCGCGCTGTTCGGCGTTTCCCTGTACTTGGCCGTCCGCGCCTGGCTGAGCCGCGTTCCCCGGACCGGCGGGGCAGGCTCCGCCTCCGCTGCTTCGGCGGCCGTTGAAACCACCGGCTGAGATGTCCCGCGCCTCCTTTCCCCGTCCGGAGCACGCGGCCCTGCTTCTAGAGAAAATTGCGGAAGATCTCGGCAAGCGGCCGCTGCGGCTGGAGCTTGCCAGCCGCGGCCTGGATCACTACCGCTGCTGCTACCGGTTTGGCGTGCGGCCAGCGGGGGAAGGGGACTGGAAGGAATTCGCGGTGCACTTTCAAGTGGCGCAGAGGCTGGAAAACAACGCCGGGGAACACGAACTGCGGCAGATGCTGGAGCTGTTCCTGGACCGCCACTTCCCCGGGGCAGGAGCCCACCAGGAGCCGTCCGAGCGGATGGCGCCGGGCGGAACGAACCTTCTTTAGCGGTGGCGCGCGGTTTTTTTCTTCGTCACCAGCCGGTCCAGGTTGTTGATGCCGGCTCGGATGGAGCCGAGCACGAACTGTTCATTGCCGGATTCCGCGAACCGCTCCACGTAAGCGTGCTCGATGAAGAACTGCTCGCGAATGCCGCTCTCCTCCAGAATCACCGAATAGCTCCGGGTGTTGGCGGAGGGAGGAAAGACCCGGAAGCGCGTATTGCGCTTGCCGCGGTGCAGCAGCATCTTTTCGACCAGCGTGGCAAGATGTCCGGAAAAATCAGGCACCGTCGGTCCTCAGAGTTCCTGGCGTCTCCCTAGAGTATAGACGGAAGCAACGGAGCGCGGCAGCAAAACCTGCTGCCCCGCGTTCCGGAACCATTTCTGCAAACCGCGCCGCCGTCATGGGGACAGCCGCTGCCCCAGCGCATAAAGCCATTCCCAGGTGTAGATGCCCGTATTGTGGCCATCGCTCCACTGGATCGCAATGGCGTAGCGACCGACGGGATCAATCCGCAGCGGATGCACGTCCTGCGGAACCGCCGGCTCCTTCAGGATGCGCAAGCCGGTGGTCTCGTCCACGCACAGGGCGCAGGGGCATTGTAGCCGTAGCGTCCGGGCAGGATAGACCGTCTCCGAGCCGTCGCTCCACCGGATGCGCACATCGTGCTGGTTGGCGCGGCCAATCTCGAGCGGCGTTGGTGGAGAAAGGGGGCTCACGGGCAGCAGGGGTCAGAAGCTGATTTTCACAGCGGGTTCAGCTTCGTCCTTCAGGTTGCGGATGCTGATCTGCGCCGCCAGATTCCTGGCGATGGCGGCGAAAGCCGCCGCACCCTCCGAGGCGGGATCTTCCAGAGCCACCGGGCGGCCCCCGTCGGAGGCGGCGCGGATCCGCGTGGCCAGCGGAACTTTTCCCAGCAGCGGGGCGCGCCAGCGCTCGGCGGCCTGCTCGGCGCCGCCGGTGTCGAAAATGTTCTCGCGATGCCCGCAGTGGGGGCAGACGAAATAGCTCATGTTTTCGACAATGCCCAGGATGGGGCACTTCAACTGGTGGAACATGATGACGGCTTTTTCGGCGACTTTCAGGGCCACGTCCTGCGGCGTCGAGACAATCACCGCTCCGGTCAGCGGGATGCGCTGGCAGAGCGTCAGTTGCACGTCGCCGGTGCCGGGCGGCAGATCGACGATCAGATAATCCAGCTCGCCCCACTCCACATCGTGCAGGAACTGGTCGATCAGCTTGGAAAGCATCGGGCCGCGCCACACCACGGCCTGATCCGGACGGATGAAAAATCCGGCGGAGATGACCTTCACCCCGTAGGCTTCCACGGGCCGGATGCTGTTCCGGCCGGGCTGCGGCCGCTCCGTAATGCCCAGGATGGTGGGGATGCTGGGCCCGTAGATGTCGGCATCCATCAAGCCCACGCGCGCGCCGGCGGCGGCCAGCGCCACCGCCAGGTTCGCAGCGACCGTGGACTTGCCAACGCCGCCCTTGCCGGAGCCGACGGGAACCACATTGCGCACGCCGGGAATCATCGCCTGGCCGAAGGGCTGCGCCATGGC
>DATMAF010000217.1:0-4219 GCA_035560315.1 Terriglobia bacterium
ACCCCACCGCCGCTGGCGGAGCCAGCGCAGAGATGGCCTGCGCGATATTGCCGTCGCACAGACGCACGCGCAGGAAGTAGCGGCGCGTCCACGCCGCCAGGTAGGTCTTCCAGCCGGCCTGCTCCAGCATCGGCGCGACCAGCTCCTTCCACGGCCTGGCGTCGGTGGCAAAGCCCGGCACCAGCACGGCGTTGCGTCTGCGCTCGATGAATTTAGTTGTGCTCGTTGCGCTCATGTTTGCCGATAAGAACTCCGGGTGGGATGTCGGCCAGCAGCCGGTCACAACTCCCGCACGGAGATCGGTTGACGTTTACGCGGCCGCTCACCAGCGGAACGGCCACAACCACTTGGCGTACTTCACCACTTTCAACCACAGCGGCGGCTTCTTGGCCAGGTCCGCCGTGATTTCTTCCGCATGACCCGCCGTCGCCTCGCCTTTTTCTAGCAGGCCGGTGGTGGCCGCCGCCTGGCGCGGAGCGGCTTCGCCCCACGCTCCGGCCATAGCGGCGAGCGATAATGACGCCTGCTCGATGCCGCGCGCGGCACCCACCCAGCGGTTATGGAAGCAATCGGCATTGTGGTCGCAGTCGAGCGACAGCGACAGGGCTTCCGACACCTGGCTTTCGATCTGCGCCGCCTGGCCGGTCACCTGGTTGATGGAGTCCGCCGCGCTGGCCACCCCGGCCGAGAGCGACCAGCCGGTCATCGCCAGCGAGCGGTTGGCCATGCCAAGCTGGTAATGCGCGATGCCCAGCAATGTCTCGCTGTTGGCGTTTAGATCGGCGCGCGCCCGCGCGATCTCCACGCTTGCCGCCTGGAGCGAAGCCTCCGCCTGCCGCAGCGTGGCTTGGCCCTGTGCCAGCAACGCGCGCGCCTGTCCCTGCGTGTCGAGCAGCGCGGCGTTCTGCCGCCGCAGATCGATGACCAGCAGGCCCGCTTCCTGCTCCATGCGCGCGGTGGCCTCTGAAAGCTGCGCCAGCAGGATGCCCGCCTGCACGGCCAGCACCATGCCCGCAAATAGCAATCCGCACAGCAGCGCATTGCGAAACGCGGCCATCAGCCCTCCAGGGGATGCAGCGTTGGCGTCAGCCAGCCATCCTCGCCGAGCGTGAAGACGTAGTCCCTCAGCCCTTGCCATTGCTCCGGCAGCGGGATAGGGCGGAACTCCGTGCCCGCCGGCGCCAGCACCGTGTCCCCGGCGCGTCCGCGCCATGGGACCACCTTGCCGGTCCCAACCTTCTCGATTCCGACCGTCCCGCCGGGATCATTGGGGAAGACCAGCTTCTCCCCCGGCAGATATGGCGGCTCGTAACGGTAGAACCAACTCCCTCCATTCGGGATTTTCTCTTTCAGCATTACTGTGCCCTCCCCGCCGGAGCCAGGTCGTAGGCTCCGGCGGCTCCATTGGTGCGCGGCCGCCCGGCCAGGTCATAAGGCAGCGGGCGGTATGCCGGCGGGAGAAGGCCCAGCCCGATGCCGTTTGCGCGCAGCCCCGTGGCCGGCACCATCCAGTATTTGCCGCCCCCGGCTCCATCCCCGGAACCATCCGTCTGATCGTCTGCAAACGCCTGCGGCCCATAGACGGCCCCACTAGACCACGTCTGCGATTTGTTCGACGTGGCGTTGCCGCGCTGCGTCCAGTACGTCGCATAGCTGCCCCCAGTGATCGGGCGGTTGTCCGTCGCGGCGGTATGCTTGGCGATGGCCACGTAAGGCAGCGCGTCGGTGCCATCCACCATGACCGGCCAGTCATTCGAGTACAGCCCATCGAAGGACGGCGGGAAGCCGGCGTAGGCGTAGGTGTTGCCCGCCGAGCCGACATTGTGCTCGATGGGCCAGCCGCCGACACGGTTTGAATCCTCGGTGGGGAACTGATCGCCCTTGTTGTTCCAGTCCTCGTAGATGTTGCCGACCATTGACCACATCCAGCGGTAATAGGGCGTCGAGCCGGTGGAGTTGTATCCCAGGTTCTCGCGCTGCCCGACGAACGTGTTGTACCAGAGCAGGATATTCGTCGTATGGCAGGAGTCCGATTGGCGACGGTGAGCAGCGGCTGAGCGTCCAGGGGCTCGCGCTCCCAGACGTTCTGCACCAGCGCCCAGCCGATCACCTGATCCGGGTTGCCGGAACAGGTATCCCAAACACCAAACGATGAACCAGCCTTGAAGACGGAGTTGAAGGCGAAGATGCCATTGTCTGAAAACAGATGTCCCGGCGCATTGCCGCGCTCGTAGTTCACCGGGAAAATCTTCTTGTTGCCGAACGAGGCGTAGAGCGCTCCGCTGAGATTGGTTGTACCGGTGAACTCGTTCCCGCGCAGCAGGGCCCAGGGCGACTTATTGGTGGAGAAGTGAGTGAAGCCGCCAGTCAGGGCAGACACCGTATTCCCGGTGCCGTAGGCCAGCCTCCAGCCCGCAATAGGCGCGGTGCCGGTCATATTGATCGTGTTACCGTCCATCCAGAGGATATCCGTCGTCGAGCTGCCGCTAATAGTGCTGCCGGAATTGCTAAAGGATAAGCTGGCATACCGCAGCCGCCGGACTTTGAGCGAAGCGATGCTCAGGGAATTTACCGTGCAACTGCCTGTCGAGATGGGCCGCACCGTAAACCACGTTTCCATCACCCCCAGATCGGAGGCGGGCGTGGTTCCGGGGATGGCGATGTTGCCGGTGCAGAGCGCCACGCCGCCGCCGGGATTATCCCGCGAGTAATTGGCATTGTTGTACGCCTTGATCGCCTGCACCGCGCGGCCCACGGTGTTGTAGGAGTTGGTGTTGTCGGAGGCATAGGCGCTCTCGGCCGCCGCCTGCGTTGCATAGACCCAGGTCGTCGCCGTGGATGCCTGCCCGTTGGTTGCATCCACGACCGCCCAGGCCCCGCCGTAGGTGCCGTTCTTGTCGTTCAGCATCAGCAGCGGGCCCAGGGTTTCGTTATCGGACGTGCCGCCGCTGGTATCGACCAGCGCCCCCGAATCGCCTACCCAGGGATAGGCGATGAAGTTGCAGGTCAGCACGTCGCCCTGGTTCAGCCCGCTCACCGGGATCGTTGCGGCATAGGTCAGCACCGTGTGCCGGTCGCCGTACTGCGAAGCCGCCGGGGACGGCAGCATCCAGTTCACCGTTACCGTTGCGGAGTTCGGAGTCGGCGTGGCCTCATCCTGGCAGGTGAACTTCACCGCCGCGAGCGGGCGGTAGGATTGGTAATGCCGGTGAAAGCAGACCGCCTCGATGGTGAAGTCTCCGGTTACCTGCTGGTAGGGCACCGTGGCCCAGCGGCAGACCGACTTCGGATAGGCTTGCGTCGAGTTGTTCGTTACCGAGAAGCCGCTGGCCGCATTGTTCGGCACGCCGCCCTCGGTGTAGAACCCGGCGGCGATGTCTACCGTCGCGGTGTCGCCGGAGTAGATATAGTCGCTCAGCACCACCCGCACCGTGAGCGTACTCGCGTTCACCGACTCATCGGCCTGCGCCTGGTTCGGGTAGGCCTTCCGCATCCACCACACGCCATAGACGGTGCGCTGAATGGTGGTTGTGCCTCCACTGGTGTCATAGCCTGGGCTGGTTACTGTGAACACGATCTTGGCGCCCGATGGGTCATTCCTAACGCTGTAGCCGGAATCCGCCAGGCCGAAGTTGTACGTTCCCCCGGTGCCTAGGCTGTCGATGTCAATCTCAGCAATCCAGCCGTTGTGCGCCGTCGCCGAGGCGATCCGCACCGCCAGGATGTCCCCCGTTGCGCTCCATCCGGGGACCGCCAGGGACAGAAGAACAAGTCTTGAGAGTATCTTCATATCAACTCCCGCCGATGGTGATGGTGATGGTGATTCTGGGAGCGTTCGGAGGCGCCGCTCCGGTCGCAAAAACCATCAGACTTTCAATCTCCTTGCCGGCGGCATCCAGGCCCACGGTCGTCGCGCCGATGATTCCGCTTGGAGCCGAATACGGTCCCTGCCCGCTGGCTGTAACGGTTCCGGCAAAGGGAGTAATCACCGGAATCAAAAACAGTTCTGTAGCGACTCCGCCCCCATCGGTCGAGTTGTAAATCCTCCACCCCTTGATGCAGTTTGTGGTGACCGTTGCCGAGCAGGCTTTGTCCCAAGGAGCTTTCACCTCGTGCGTCAATTGCACGCTGAGTGTCTGTGCGTGTGCGACGGTAGCCAATACTAATTGAGCGTATAGAAGGCCACGATGTGAAACCATGTCGCCGTCCCTCCTGCCGA
>DATMAF010000218.1:0-8200 GCA_035560315.1 Terriglobia bacterium
GGCCTGGGCGGCGTTTCTGGCGAGAACCAGGGTGGCGCACGTCGAGGCCGGCCTGCGCACCCACGACAAATGGAGCCCGTTCCCGGAAGAGATCAACCGCCGCATCGCCGGCGTCGTTGCCGATCTTCACTTCGCCCCCACGGATTTGGCGCGCCAAAACCTGCTGCGGGAGGGAATTCCCGAGCAAAACATCGTGGTGACCGGCAACACGGTCATCGACGCGCTGCTGTGGGCCTCGGCGCTTCCGTTTGATCTGGGCGCGCTGCCGCTGGGCGCCTCGGTCTGGGAGCCGGGGAAAAAATGGATCCTGGTGACGGCCCATCGGCGCGAAAGCTTCGGCCAGCCATTGGAGCGGACGTGCGAGGCGCTTCGGACGCTAGCCCTGGAGGGGAAGGGACAGTGGGAGATCGTCTATCCGGTGCACCTGAACCCGAGGGTGCGGGAGCCGGTCCGGCGGATTCTCCAGGGAACGCCGCATGTGCATCTGCTGCCGCCCCTGGATTATCTGCCGCTGGTGCATTTGATGAAGCGGTCGGATCTGGTGCTGACGGATTCCGGCGGCATTCAGGAGGAAGCCCCTTCGCTGGGCAAGCCGGTGCTGGTGCTGCGGGACGTTACGGAGCGGCCGGAAGGGGTCGCGGCAGGGGCGGCGCGTCTGGTGGGCACGGACTGCGGCCGCATCGTGGAGGAGGCGCGCCGTCTGCTGACCGACCCCGCGGCCTATGAGCGCATGGCCCGCGTGGTCAATCCCTACGGCGACGGCAAAGCCGCGCAACGCATCGCCGACCGGCTGCTCTCCCACCGATGAGCTGCTCTTCCTCGCCGCGGGGGCGGGGGAAAGTCGAAGAAGTTCCGGCTTCCAAATTGGGGAGAGAAGCGTATGATAATCTGGACAACCGTTGCAACTGCCCGTGCTGTGTTCTTCCCTCTCCCGTTCTGGGCGATGGGTTTTCGTGTGAACCAGCGCGCAAGATCGAATGCAGCGGACCGGAAAGGAGCAGTCCATGCGTCAAACACTGAGAACATTCTTGACGGCGGGTTTGCTCGTCCTGGTCTGCGGGGAATGGCAGCTTACGGCCCAGGTGCGCAGCTACACGCCTGGCGCCTATCGCGCTCCGCGCTACCCGCAGCTCAAAGCGAACTACACGTTGGACGAGTTGGCCGCCATGGCCGACGAACTGGTGCGCCGGCCACCGCAGGCCGCGTTTCTGACGGCGGGATATGGAATCCGTCCCGGGCATCGGGCGCTGATCGTGGTGGGGGGAGATTTTGACGACCTGGTCTTGAAGGCCATCGTGCGCGCCATCCAGAAAGCCGGCGGCTCGGCCGACGTGGTCAAACGCTATGGCAATCTGCCGGACCCCAATTACCGCCCCATTGAGCACGCCTACCGCGAGGCCAACGGTCTGGCGCGGCCCAGCGACGATCCCACCGGAGCCGGCGGCGCCGTGGCGGGCGAAGGCGGGCCGGCGCTTCCGGGCGGAGGGGGGATCGCGGGCCGGACCATCTTCGAGCTGGCCGAGAACAAGGGCTACAGCGTGCTCATTTATGGTTCTGGCGGGCCGCACAATCCCATCAAGATCCCCTGGAACTACATTTTCTGGGACACGCTCGACAAATTCGTGACCTCGGTCAGCTTCCCCATGGAAGTCCAGAATGCCATTGACCAGGCAGCCTGGGCGCTGGCCACCCAAGGCGTGAAGTTCCACGCCACCGACCCTGAGGGTACGGATATCACCTGGACGGTGCGGCCGCAGGCGTGGGAGGAAGCGAAAAAGACCTATGGGTTCAACATCGTTCACGAAGGCCATCTCAGCCCCATGCCGCTGGGGATGGGAATTGATTCCTTCATGGCCAACGATGCGACCGGCGTGATCGCCGGTACGCTGAACCACGCCGGTCCGTTCCCGCATCTGCGCGTCAACATCAACAAGGGCAGCATGAGCGCCTCCGAGGGCGGTGGCCGCTACGGCCAGCTCATTAATATGGCGCTCGACAAGTGGAAAAACACGCAGTTGCCGGGCCATCCCGGGCCGGGGATCAACAAGCTGTGGGAAGTCGCCATTGGGACCAACCCCAAGGGCATCCGCACCAAGAACTTTGCGGAAGTAGGCGGCTCCTGGGAGCGGTCGCGTTCTGGCGTCATTCACTGGGGCATGGGCTCCCGGACGGGTTTTGTCATGGAAAAGCTGATGCCCACGGAGTGGTCCGAATTCCACGCCAAGAACGATGTTCCCTCCGGGCATCTCCACATCCACACCTACTTCACCACGCTGGATGTGACCACCGCCAGCGGCCAGGTGCTGCGGCTGCTGGATAAGGGACGGCTGACGGTCCTCGACGATCCCAAGGTCCGCCAGGTGGCGGCCAAGTATGGGGATCCGGATGTGCTGCTGCAGGAAGTGTGGATTCCTGCCATGCCGGGAATCAACGTCCCGGGAAATTACATGGAAGATTACGGACGAGACCCCGTGTCTTACATCAAGAAGGAGATCGCGGAAAACTACAAGTACTAGCGGCGGCTGACAACGGTTGCCTTGCCGGAGCGGGCGCGGTGGCGGTCGTGCCCGCTCTGCTTTCCGCTTGGTGCGGGGAGGCGCAGACTGCCCGGCGGCGCCGGAAGGCGCGCCGCCGGAAATCTTTCTGAGGACATACGACTCGTTGATGGGCCCGGACGCCGACGCCAACTTTCCTGAAGCTCCGGCTGCTCCCGCGTCGGCAATGCCGACGCAGAGCCCGTCGCTCTCTCCCTTTCGCCGGAGGCTGCGCAAGTTCCGATCGCTGAAGCGGGGCTACTACTCCTTTCTGTTGATCCTGTTCGCCTACGCAGTCTCGTTTTTCCTGCCCGTGCTGGTGAACAACCGCGCCATTGTTGTGCGCTACGAAGGGCGGTTTTACTTTCCGGTCTTCCGCTACTATCCCGCTTCGACCTTCGGGCAGGAGGCGTTTGGCGAAACAGATTACCGCGCCTTGGCGAGCCAGTTTCGCCAGCAGGGGGGCGGCAACTGGGCGATCCTGCCCTTGATTCCTTACAGTCCCACCGAATCGCTGCTGGACCTGCCGGGGGCGCCGCCGCATCCGCCCTCCTGGCAGCACCTGTTTGGGACGGACGACCGCGCCCGCGACATCTTCGCGCGGCTGGCCTACGGTTTTAACGTCTCGCTGAGCTTCGCGCTGCTGGTGCTGCTGTTTGGCAATGCGATTGGCATCTTCATCGGGGCTCTGCTGGGCTATTTCGGAGGCAAGCTGGACATGCTGGGCCAGCGCCTGATTGAAATCTGGTCTTCGCTGCCGTTTCTCTACACCATCATTATTGTCAGTTCCATCGTCGTGCCGGTGTATGTCCCGGGCAGAAACCTGCTGTTGCAGCCCTCCTTCTGGCTGCTGATTGCGATCCTGACGGTGTTTGACTGGATGGGAATCACCTACTACGTGCGCGGCGAGTATTACCGGGAAAAGGCCAAGGACTATGTGGGGGCCGCCATCGCCATGGGGGCCTCCGAGGCCAGCATCATGTTCAAGCACATCCTGCCGAATTCGCTCACCCCGGTGGTGTCCTTCGCGCCCTTCATGGTGGTGGCCAACATTGGGGCGCTGGTCTCGCTGGATTTTCTGGGCTTCGGCTTGCCGGCCCCCACCCCCAGTTGGGGCGAGTTGATCGGCCAGGGCATGGAAAATCTGACCAAGTGGTGGCTGGTTTTCTTTCCGCTCATGGCCCTGTTCCTGACGCTGCTGCTGATTGTCTTTGTCGGCGAGGCGGTCCGCGAGGCGTTTGATCCCAAGGAGTATTCGAGGCTGCGGTGAACGATACCCCGACCCCCTTGCTGGAAGTCCGCAACCTGAAAACGTATTTTCACACCGAAGCCGGCGTTGCCAGAGCCGTGGACGGGGTTGACTTGACGATCGATCCCGGCGAGGTCGTGGGATTGGTGGGAGAGTCCGGTTCCGGCAAGAGCGTCACGGCCCTCAGCATTCTGCGCCTGATTCCCGACCCGCCCGGAAAGATCGTGGCCGGATCGATCCGCTTCCGCGGCCAAGACTTGCTGCAACTTTCCTGGGAGCAGATGCGGGCCATTCGCGGCAAACAGATCAGCATGATCTTCCAGGAGCCGATGACCTCGCTCAATCCGGTGTTCCCCATCGGGATGCAGCTGACCGAAGTCCTGCTGGAACACGAAACGATTTCCCGCAAAGAAGCCTTCGACCGGGCCGTGGAGATGCTGGAACTGGTCGGCATCCCGGACCCGGCTTCGCGCATGAAGCACTATCCGCACCAGTTTTCCGGCGGCATGCGGCAGCGCGTCATGATCGCCATGGCGCTGATCTGCCATCCGGCGCTGCTGATCGCCGACGAGCCCACCACGGCGCTGGATGTGACCATCCAGGCGCAGATTCTCGACCTCATGCTGGAGATCAAACAGCGGCGGAAGGACGCCGCCATCCTGCTCATCACGCACAACCTGGCGGTGGTGGCCGAGACCTGCCATCGGGTCCTGGTGATGTACGGCGGCAAGATCCAGGAGATGGCCACGGCCCGGGAATTGTTCCGCAATCCGCTGCACCCCTATACGCAGGGCCTGCTGGCATCGTTGCCCGCGATCGAAGGAGAGCGGCAGCGCCGCCTGCGCACCATCCCGGGGAACGTGCCCAGCATTCTGGAGCTGCCCGCGGGATGCAAGTTTGTCACGCGCTGCGAGCGGCGCATCGAGCGCTGCGCGCAGCACGAGCCGGAACTGCTGGAAACCGCGCCCGGCCACTGGGTGCGCTGCCATGTGGTGAACCCGTGACGATTCTGGAGGTTGAAAACCTGCGCGTGAGCTTTCCGGTCACGGGCGGCGTGTTCGCCCGCAAGGTGGGGGAGATTCGCGCCGTCGATGGGGTGAGCTTTACGCTGGAACGGGGCGAGACGCTGGGACTGGTGGGAGAATCCGGCTGCGGCAAGAGCACGGTCGGGCGCGCCATCGTGAACATCCTGCGCCCCATGGTGTACGGCGTGGAAATTTCCGGAACGGTGCTCTATCACCATCCCTCCGGCGCGGTGAATCTGGCCGCCCTCAGCCGTTCCCAAATGCGTCCCTACCGGGCGGATCTGCAAATGATCTTTCAAGACCCCTACTCGTCGCTGAATCCGCGCATGACGGTGGCGCAGATCGTGGAGGAACCCCTGAAGATCCACGACCGCTCCTCGCCCGCGCAGCGCCGGGAGCGCGTCCGCTGGCTGCTCGAGAAGGTGGGGCTGACGGCGGAACAGGCCAATCGCTACCCGCACGAGTTCTCGGGCGGCCAGCGCCAGCGCATCGGCATTGCGCGCGCTCTGGCCACCCACCCCAAGATTGTCATTGCGGACGAGCCGGTCAGCGCGCTGGATGTCTCCATCCAGGCCCAGGTGATCAACCTGATGCAGGACCTACAGGAAGAGTTTGGGCTCTCCTACCTGTTCATCGCCCACGACCTGTCCGTGGTGCGGCACATCTCGAAGCGCATTGCGGTGATGTATCTGGGGCACATTGTGGAGCTTGGCTCCAGCGAGGCGATCTACCAAGACCCGCGACACCCCTACTCGCAAGCGCTGCTTTCGGCGGTGCCTCGGCCCGATCCGGAAGCGCCGCGCGGCCGCCGCATCCATCTGGCCGGCGACGTTCCGGATCCCCGAAACAAGCCCTCCGGCTGCCCGTTCCGCACGCGCTGCCCCATCGCCAAAGCGAGTTGCGCGGAGGCCATGCCGCCGCTCGCGATGCAGCACGGACGCCTGGTCGCCTGTCCCTGGGTCTGAGCCAGAGGTTCTTAGCCGCCGCAATCCGCCACGGCGGCGGAACGTCCGCCCCTGGCGAGTCTTGTTTTCGCGCACCAGCTGGGGTATGGTTAAGTGATTTCCGTGGCAAGCCCTTCCATGAACTGCCCGGATTGTATCTTCCCGGAGGCTCGAGTGCGTCGGTTGACTGTACGGCGAAGATTCTTGTCTTCCGACAACCTGCTGTGCCTGTTTGCGGCACTGTTTCTGATGGCCGGGGGCTGGCGGGGGCTCGCGGCCCAGCAGCGTTCCCCTGAGGGGGCCGACGGCCAGCGGAAATCGCTGCAGGCGGAGCGAATCGATGTTCCCATCCGCCTGGATGGAGTCCTGGACGAGTCGGCCTGGCAGGAAACGCCGGCCGCCAACGGTTTTATCCAGTCGGAGCCGTATGAGGGGGAGCCTGCCACGGAGCAGACCGAGGTGAAGGTCCTCTATGACAACGAGAACCTTTACATTGGCGTTTACTGCCACGACGCAGAGCCGGGCGGCGTACTGGTCAACTCCTTGAAAGAGGATTTCGATCCCGACAGCGCGGATTATTTTCAGGTGATCCTGGACACATATCTGGACCGTCGCGGCGGCTTTTTGTTTACCACCAACCCCGAGGGCGCCAAGCGCGACGCGCAGGTGACCGATGAAGGCAGAAACCAGAATGCGGATTGGGACACGGTTTGGGACGTGCGCGCCCGCCGGAACGGGGATGGCTGGAGCGCCGAATTCGTGATCCCATTCAAGAGCCTGTCGTTCGACGCGCGCCGCGCGGAGCAGGTCTGGGGGGTCAACTTTGGGCGCAAGATTCGGCGCAAGAACGAAGTGGCGTTCTGGTCTCCGGTCCCCCGGCGCTACGACATCACGCGGCTGTCGCTAGCCGGCGATCTGCTGGGGCTGGAAGGCATCGAGCGGGGCCGCGACCTGCGCGTGAAGCCGTTCGCCATCGCCGATTTCCAGAAATTCGCCCGCCAGGATTTTGACCTGGATCCGGATGGCGGCCTGGACGTCAAATACAACCTGACGCCGACCCTCACGCTGGACTCCACCTTCAATACGGATTTTTCGCAAGTGGAGGTGGACGAGCAGCAAATCAACCTGACGCGGTTCCCGGTGATCTTCCCCGAAAAGCGCGAGTTTTTTCTCGAAAATTCCGGCATTTTTCAGTTCGGCGACATTCCCGGCGAGCGCGGCCCGGACCGTTCCAAGGAGACCCAGCTCTTCTTCAGCCGGCGCATCGGCCTGTTTCCCGACGGCCATCCCCGCCAGGGCGAGCCGATCGGCATCTGGGGCGGGGCGCGTCTTTCCGGCAGCATCGGCAATTTTCGCATCGGCGTGATGAATCTGCAAACCAAAGCGGTCGATGACGATCCCGCCACGCCCGCAAACGAGAGCCTGCCCGCCAACAACTTTGGCGTCGTCCGCATCAAGCGGAATGTCCTGGCGAATTCCGACATTGGGGCCATCCTGGTCAATCGCCAGTCCTCTGCCTCCGGCGATTACAACCGCGCCTACGGGGTGGACGCCAACTTCCGGTTCTTCCAGAACCTGGCGATCAACGCCTTCCTGGCCCGGACGCAGACCCCGGGCCGGGACGATGCCTCGCGCTCGGAGAAGATCGGCGGCAACTGGCGCGACAACATTTTCCGCATCCAGCTCATTTATTCCAACAAGCAGCGCAACTTCAATCCCGAGGTGGGCTTCAAAGGCGTGCCCGCGGGCCGCCAGAGCGCGCGCGACCTGCGCACCACGTTGGAGGCGCACTTGCGCCCGCCGCGCAACGCATGGGTCCGCGAGGTCAATCCCCATCACCGTTTCTTTTTCATCCTGGATGAGGCTGGCCGCACCGTCTACAAGGAAGGCCACTATGCGCCGTTTGAAATCTTCTTTCACAATGGCGCCCGGGCGGAGCTGTCCTACAACCCCCGTTTCGAGCGCCTGAACGCCCCCTTCCTGATCCCCAGCAGCCCCGACGTCTCCATTCTGCCGGGAGACTATGCCTATGCCTACTGGCAGTTGGAGCTGGAGTCGGATCCCAGCAAGAGCCTGTTCGGCACCGTAAATCTTCTGACCGGCGATTATTACACCGGCCACAGCCGGACCCTGAATCTTTCCGGCACCTACCGCCCCAACCACCGCTGGTCCGCGCAGGCGACCTTCGTCGACAGCAGCGTCGATCTGCCCGAGATTTCCTACGCCACGCGGCTGGTGCGCAGCCGCATTACCTACTCCTTCAGCACCCGGCTCTTTCTGAACGCGCTGATTCAGTACAACAGCTCGCGTAAGCAGGTCACCAGCAACATCCGCCTGGATTTCATCCACCACCCGCTCAGCAATCTTTATTTGGTCTTCAACGAGGCGCGCGATGTCTCCGCGGCGCACCGCAATGACCGCTCCTTCACCGTCAAGTACACCCACTCC
>DATMAF010000219.1:0-2021 GCA_035560315.1 Terriglobia bacterium
GACGTGCTCACTGCGGAAGGACCAGGTGTTCGGCCAGTCGCCGGGCGGGTAGGCGCTGCCGTCCGCGCGCCGCACGTTCGGCGGGATGGCGCACGTGCCGTAGGCGTTGTTCGCATACGGCCACGAACACCACGCATTCCGCGACGGCACGTCCTCGCCGATCATCAGCGTGTGGCTAGTGCCGTCCTTGATGTGCGCCAGCCCCAGCCGGCGGCGGTAGTCCACGCGGAAGAAGATGCCGTCGCCGTTGGACAAACCGTCGAACGAGCCGTTGGTCCCGCGGTTGCGCCAGTCGGTCCGGAAATTCGGGCCGACGCCCTCCAGGTCATCGCCCCAGTTGGAGCCGCTGACCCCTTTGTAGTTGGTGTGGCCGACAGGGAAGCCAGACAAATTGCCCGCATCGCGGCGCGGCCCGCCGGTGACGGATGCATCGCTGGGGCACAGGAACACGTTCACCCGATAGTGAGCGACGCCGCTCTCTCTCAGGGTGGTCCGCGGTATATTGCCCTGCCGGTAAAGCGCCTCGTGCCCCACATAGGGCAGCAACCGGGCCAGCCAGCTCCAGGAATAGGAATCCGGCCCGCCCCCGTACGGTCCTGCGAATTGGCCGTAAGGCAGCCGGCGCTCGGTGTCGTGGTGCTGATGCACGGCCACGGCGAGCTGGCGCAGGTTGCTGGCGCACTCCATCCGCGCCGCGGCCTCACGGACCCGCTGCACGGCGGACAGCAACAGCCCGATGATAATGCCGATGATCGCTATGACGACGAGAAGTTCAAGCAGTGTGAAGCCGCGTCGGTTTGATAGATAAGGTGCCAGCATGTCCGCCTCCGCGCTTCAAATGACCAGAGCGGCGGTCTTCCCGCCGCTTACGGGATGCCGTGAAGCCCGGCGGATTTCCCAGGACGGCTTCTCGGCGACGACAAAAAGAACACTTCCCGCGTCGGCCGCCTCCTCGGCAAGCAAATACTCGAAGCGACGCTGCATGAGTCGTGTCAGCCATGCAGGATGTCGGCCTTTGCCCGCGCGCCGCTTGCCCAGAAGCCATCCGGGCAGCGCCAGTGGCAACAGCGCATCCCACCAACGGGTCTGTCTCGGCGGTAATAATTTAGCGCCTCGGTGCGCACGGGTAGAGTAGCGGGGAAGGCCGGTCGGGCAGCGATGATGGGGATGGAAAGAGAAGGGGACACAGACTTACGGCGGTTGCGCCAGCAGCACCGGTTGACCCCGGAGCAGTTGGCTCAGGGTGTCCAACGCACACCGCCCTTGCTGCCAGCAGGTACGCCACAACGACATCAGGATCGCTTGCGCCTGAGCTTTTTCGGCTTGGCCTTGGGGGTTCCCTTGGCGAAGGGGGCGGCCTGGCGTTTGCCGGCGCGGAGCGCCTGGGCGAGCTGCGCTCCGAGTTCGGCGATACGTCGCCGGTGGGCTTCACAGGTGGGACAAACGTCATCCATGCCCGTAGTGTAGCAAGACGGACGGAATCCAGCTGTGCCACTTTGCCGCCAGAGGCGCTAAACAATTACACTGGCCGTTGATCGCCGTGGTCCCGGTCTTCCAGCCGGGCCTTACGCGGGAAGAAAACGTCCGCTACGGATACCTGGATCGTCACCGACCGCTTTCATGGCGACCGACCGCCCCACGCCGTCCTGCTGCTCCCGGAGAGCTTCTCCGGGCCTTCGACACCTGGACGGGCCTGGGGTGGGAACTGCACCGCAACGCTCTTGTTCTGCAGGGGACGGTCGGCACGCTCACGGTGGCGTTAATCATCGAGGCCGAGGCGGTGTCGGATTGATCCAGTTTACTCCCGGCAGGTGCATTTTGAGAATCCTCAAAAATGTACCCGAATCCGTCGAAACTCGACATCAAGGGATCGTCTCCATCGACACGGTTCACTCCGCAAGTCCTTGCAACCACGGGGCTAAGTTTTGTAAACTGTTAAGACGTTGCGAGTTCGGAATTTGACACGGGGCAAACTGTCGATCCGGTGGTTGCGGGTTCGAGTCCCGTCGCCCTCGCTGATA
>DATMAF010000220.1:0-7406 GCA_035560315.1 Terriglobia bacterium
TGCCGCTGGAGGCGCGCCAGCGCCAGCATGCCGTCCCGCTGCAGCGCCGTAGCAAATTCCTCCGAGGCCAGGCCGTCGATCTGGTGCCCGCCATAGGTGATGAAATTGAAGACGAATCCCAGCTTGCCCAGTTCCTTGGGAAATGCTTTCATCTCCGCGTCGCTCATTCCGGTGGTGTCCCAGTTGAAGGAAGGGGACAGATTGTAGGCCAGCATCTTTTCCGGATAGACGGCGTGGATGGCGGTGGCAAAACGCCGGGCGTCCTCCAGGTTCGCCGTCGCCGTCTCCATCCAGAGCAGATCGGCGAAGGGAGCGACGGCCAGCGACTTCGCGATGGCGTACTCCATGCCGCCTTTGACCTGGTAGTAGCCTTCCGGGGTCCGCGACAGTTCGCAATCCCAGGAGGCGTCAAGGCCCATCGACCGGGCCCGGGCGCGCGCTTCGTGCAGCGAGGCGGTTTTGGCAAATTCCAGCCACTGCTCGACGCTGATGTCGTGCTGGCGGCCTTCTTCGATCTGGAACTCCATCAGATCCGCCACCGCCTCGGCGTAGGTCTTCAGGCCGGATGCGGTCTCCCACGTCTCCACAAATTTCGAAACCACGTTGTCCAGCGACTTGCTGATGCTTCGCTCCTTGCCCTCGCGCAGAGCCTGGATGTTCTCATCGATGTACTTCATCAATCCGGTTTGCTCGAACCATGCGAAGGCGGCCTGATACTCGGATTCGGAAATCCGGTAGAGCAGGTGCCCTTTGACGTCCTGGATTCCCTGGTCGTGGAAGCGTTTCAGGATCGCCAGATAGCATTTCTTGTAGCCGGGCAAATCCGTTTTCGTGGCGCCCAGAAGGAAGGGGTGATCGCGCTCATCGCCGCGGCCGTCGAGCAGGTTGGCGGCTTCGGCATCCGTTCGGGCGACAATGATGCCCGGCACCATCATGATGTCCAACTGGAAGCGCGCCGCGTTCAGCCGCTTGATCTGCTCATCCACGGGGACCAGCACCTTGCCGCCTTGATGGCCGCATTTCTTGGTGCCCGGCTTCTGGTCTTCGATGTGATAGCCGGGAACGCCGGCTTCCACGAAGCGCCGGATCAGGTTCCGGACGTGCGGATCGCCCCCGTGCCCGGTGTCGGCGTCGGCGATAATCCACGGCCGGTAGTCATAGCGGCGCGTGGCGCGGCGTTCCTTGTCCGACATTCTCGACCGCAGGTATTTCTGATTCTTGTCCGCCGCCAGCAGGGCGCGCACCAAGCAGGCCGCTTCATCCGGCACCTGGCTCAGCGGGTAGCTGGCCAAGTCCGGCCCCGGGTCTTCGGTGCTCGAGCCTTTGGCCGAGGTGGCCCAGCCGCCCAGGTAAATGCCTTCGATGCCCGACCGCTTGATCATCACCGCCTGGCCCGGAGAATACGGGCCAAACGTGGTGATGCACTGCCGCTTGGAAAACAGCTCCCGCAGCCGCTGATAAAACTCCTCCGCCGCCTTGCGGGCAATCGGGTAATCGGTGGCGATTGTCCCGCGCTGCTGGACGACCTGGGCGGGCGAGTAGAGACGGGTGATGTCCTTGAAGCGGGGCTGGCGGAACCACTCCTCCATCTCCCGCACTTCCTTTTCAAATTGCGCGGACTCGTCTTCGGGCGCCAAGCCCGCTTTCCTTCGCGGCGGCGCCTCTGTTTTCTCGGCGAGTCGGTTTTGGTTTTTGACGGCGGATTCCATGAGCATTCATCCCTCTTTCTGACCATCTCTTCTGGCGCCGGAGCCGCGGCGCGCAGGCGTCTTCGTCTCCGGCGCTGTTGGGCAACTCAATCCAGATATTGATACGCCGGCAGGGTCAGGAATTCGACAAACTCTTCGCTGCTCATGAGCTCATCGAACAAGCGGCTGGCCAGAGCAAATTTTCCGGCGTCGTATTGCCGCTCCCCCACCGCGGTCCGGATGCGGTCCAGCTCCTCGCGCAACAGGGCGCGGGCCAGCTCCACGGTAATTCGGCGCCCGTCCGGAAGGCGCGCTCCGTGGCGAATCCATTGCCAGACCTGGGCGCGGGAGATTTCTGCGGTGGCGGCGTCCTCCATGAGGTAATACAGCGGGACGCAACCGGTCCCCCGCAGCCATGCCTCCAGATACTGCACGCCCACGCGGAGGTTGGTCCGCAAGCCTGCCTCGGTGATCGTTCCCCGCGGCACCTTGAGCAGGTCCGCGGCGGTGACCCGCACATCGTCTCGCAGCCGGTGGAGCTGGTGGGCCGCGGGCATTTCCTGGTTGAAGACTTCCATCGCCACCGGCACCAGGCCCGGATGCGCCACCCAGGTGCCGTCGTGGCCGTCGGCGGCTTCGCGCTCCTTGTCGTCATAGACTTTGGCGATGGCCTGGGCGTTCGCCTCCGGATCGCTCTTGATGGGAATCTGCGCCGCCATGCCGCCGATGGCGTGCGCCCCGCGGCGATGGCAGGTCTGAATCGCCAGCAGGGAATAGCTGCGCAGAAAGTGCCGCGTCATGGTGAGCTGGGCGCGGTCCGGCAGCAGGAATTGCGGAAAGCGGTGAAACTTCTTGATGAAGCTGAAAATGTAATCCCACCGCCCGCAGTTCAGCCCCGCCGAATGCTCCCGCAGCTCGTAGAGAATCTCATCCATCTCGAAAGCGGCCAGGATGGTCTCAATCAGCACCGTGGCCTTGATGGTGCCGCGCGGGAGGCCCAACTCTTGCTGCGCCATCAGGAAGACATCGTTCCACAGGCGCGCTTCCAGATGGCTCTCCAACTTGGGCAGGTAAAAATACGGCCCGCTGCCCTTCGCCAGCAGCGCCTTGGCGTTGTGAAAGAAGAACAGGCCAAAATCGAACAGCGCACCCGAAACCGGCCGGCCGTCCACCGTCACGTGTTTTTCCGGAAGGTGCCAGCCGCGCGGCCGCACCACCAGCGTTGCCAGCGGCGGGCGCAGTTCGTAGCGGGCACCTTCGGGGCTGGTGAAGGTGATGGTGCCGCGCACGGCGTCCCGCACGTTGATTTGCCCCTGCAGAGTCGCTTCCCAGCCCGGCGAATGGGCATCCTCGAAATCCGCCATATACACCTTGGCGCCGGAGTTCAGCGCGTTGATGACCATCTTGCGGTCCACCGGGCCGGTGATTTCCACGCGGCGGTCCTGCAAGTCCGGCGGGGCCGGCGCCACGGTCCACGCCGACTGCCGCACTTCCTTGGTCTCCGGCAGGAAATCGGGCATCTGGCCGGCATTGATGGCCTCTTGGCGGCGGACTCGGTTTTCTAACAGGGATTGGCGCGCGCGGCCGAATCGCCGTTCCAGGCTGGCCACAAAACGCAGTGCGGCGGGCGTGAGTATCTCCCCAAAACCTTCGCGGATGGGACCCAGGACTTCAATCCCCTCCGCTTTCAGCGTGGCTTGCTGCTCATCCATCGAATCGGCTGCTCCTCATTCTCCCTCCCGCCCGGATGTTGAATTCCTTGCTCTGAGACAAAGGCTGCGCGGCCGGAAGGCGACCCGCCCGGGCCTTCCGCTCCGGCATGCCCCGAAGCCCTTTCCTCAAAAACCCTATCATGCGCCAAGTTGTTCTATTTGTAAAACTGATAATTATTATCTATTTGATAAATTCAATTTATGTTACCGCTCCCCCAGAGCAGGTGGCAAAGCGATGTCCCGGGGGTGATGTAAAAGATCGAAGGGCGCGGGAAGGCAAAGAAGGCGCGCCGGTCCGGCAGCTCTGCGGCAACGCGCCGGAACTGCTTCCGGATCGGTCTCAGGGGCCGTATCGGCGGTGGGATCCCTCGCTGAGCGCTGGATTGCCCGGAATCAAAACCAACTCCGCGCCCCGTCGTGCGCACAGGAAAATTGCATTACCGGCGATTCCGGCGAGGCGATGCCATTCCAGTCCGCGTGGTGATTGACGAGCGGGGGCCAGCGGCTACTGGACCCAGCCGATGCCGGGTTCATAAGGCCAGGCGTTTAACGAAGAGGCCTTTTCGGCGAAGCGGACGTCCACGTACTGCTCAAATTCGATCTTGCGGTCGAGTACTCCGGTCTCGATCATCAGGTCGCGGACGATGTCGAAATCTTTCTTGAACGGCGTCAAGGGCGTGTACAGGACACGATCCAAGGGGTTGGTGAGCGCCCAGCGCAACAGAGCGGGGTCCTGAAGATAGTAAAAGCGGCCGACGAAATCCGCGGCGCTCTCGCGGTAAGGGAGACCTTTTTCCAGCCACAAGCCGGAGCGGGCGATGCCATCCACCAGCGCTTGCACGGCGTCCGGCCGGCGATCAATCATGTCCTGACGAACCACCAGCACACAGGACATATAGTCGGGCCAATACTCGCGGGCGTGAAACAGCACCCGGCCGAATCCGCCCATCTCGGCTTGCGAGGGGAACGGTTCCCCCATGGAAAAAGCGTCCACGGCATTGACCGCCAGCGCCCCGGCCACATCCGGCGGGGGCATCTCCACCATCTTGACCTCCTCCGGGGGGATCCCATACGCCTTCAGGACACGGAAGACCAGCAGGCGCTCATCGGAGAAACGGCTGGGAATTGCAATGGTTCGCCCGCGCAGATCGGCCGGGGTCTTCACCGGCCCGTCCTTGCGCACCACCACGGCGCTGCCGTAGCGGTGCCCCAGATAAACGATCTTGATGGGAACATCCTGGGCCCGCAGCGCAATGGCCATGGGAGCGACGATGAACGCCGCCTGGATTTTGTTTGCGATCAGCGCCTCTTTGATCTCCGGAAATCCTTGAAACTTGCGCGGCAGGAAGATGTTTCCCGCCGGCGACTGGCGGGAGATGTAATCCGTCACGGGGCAGGTCAGATGGCAGGTGACGGGGATAAACGCCACATTGAATTTGCGCTGCTGCTCGGGCACATAGTCATTCATCAGGGCCGACCAGTCCACGTTCAGACTCATGTGCATGGCGCTGATCGTCCCGGTCCACAGCAGCACTGCCAATGCGATCCGGGCGCTAAGTTTCATAGCGGAACCCCCAGCGAACGGATTTCCAGCGCTCCAGGCGGCGCATCAGGATATCCATCATCAGGCCAACGACGCCAATCAGCAACATGCCCGCCACCACCAGGTCATAGCGTTGGCCGGCGTTGCGCGAGTCGAGGACCAGGTAACCCAGGCCGGAGGTGACCGCAAGCATTTCCGCGGCCACAATCACCAGCCAAGCCACTCCGAGGGCGATGCGCAAGCCGACCAGGATCTGCGGCAGGATGGCCGGCAGGATCACCCGGCGCAGCAGGGCCGCCGACGTCAGGCCGAAGTTGCGGCCCGCCTGGCGGTACATCGGTGGCACGTTGCGCACGCCCGTCATGGTGGAAACTACAATCGGGAAGAAGGAGGACAGAAAAATCAGGAAGATGGCCGCGGCATCGCCGGTCCCGAACCAGATCACGGCCAGCGGAATCCAAGCCAGCGGGCTGATCGGACGCATCATCTGGATGGCCGGGTTGGCTGTGTAGGCGGCCGAAGGATACCAGCCCAGAAGCAGTCCGGCCGGAATACCCAATCCGGCGGCCAGCAAGTAGCCGCTCGCTACGCGGAAGAGGGAATCGCCCACATACTGAAAAAAAAGGCCTTTCTGAAGCAACTCCAGCAGGCCGCGCTGCACTTTTCCGGGCGAGGGAAAAACATGCGTGCCGCTCCAGCGCACCGCGGCGTCCCAGAACAGCAGCAGCAGGACGACCGCCAGCAACGGCCAGACATACCGCTCCCAGGACCGGATGGAGTCTCCCTTCATACCTTGTGGGCCAGCCCAATCTCCTCGAGGATTCCATCGCGCAACTCCAGATAGCGGGGCGAACTGAGGTCGCGCGGATGGGGGATGTCGATTTCCACAATGCGGCGCAACTGGGCTGGCCGGGCGGTCATCACCACCACCCGGTCCGCCAACTGCACCGATTCGTCAATGTCGTGGGTGACAAAGAGGATGGTCTTGCGCTCCAGTTCCCAAATGCGCAGCAATTCCGAGCGCATGCCGAGCCGGGTGATGGAATCCAGGGCGCCGAAGGGCTCGTCAAGAAACAGCATGTCCGGATTCACCGCCAGCGCCCGGGCCACCTCCAGGCGCTGCTTCATGCCTCCGGAAAGCTCGTGCGGGTAAGAATGCTCAAAGCCCTGCAAGCCGACCAGCTTGATATAATGAGCGACCCGCCGCGCCCGTTCCTCGCGGGAGAGCTTAAACAGACCGAATTCGATGTTGCCCTCGACCGTCAGCCAGGGAAACACGCCGCGCTCCTGAAAGACAAAGATGCGGCGCGGGTCAGGCCCGCTCACCAGTTCGCCGTCAATCCATACTTCGCCGCTGGTGGGGGCCAGGAATCCGGCGGCGATATTGAGCAAGGTGGACTTACCGCAGCCGGAAGGCCCCAGGATGCAAACAAATTCCCCTTCCCGGACTTCCAGATCGATGCCCTTCAGAACGTCCACCGCATTGCCGTCCCGGCGGAACGTCATGCTGAGATTGTTGATGCGCAGCTTGGCTCGCGCCGCCTTGCGCTCCGGCATGGTTTCCGCCGGTGAGATGAATCCTGTCTGGGCCATTTAGTCTGTCACGTACCCCCATCGAACCGTTTTCAACTTTTCGACGCTCCGCAGCATCGTGTCGAGCAACAAGCCAATCAAGCCGATCAGAACCATTCCGGCGACCACCAGATCGTAGCGGTTTCCGGCATTGCGGGAATCGACGATGAGGAAGCCGAGCCCGGAGTTGACGGCGATCATCTCCGCCGCCACCACCACCAGCCAGGCGATCCCCAGCGAGAGGCGCAGGCCCACAATCAACTGGGGAATAACCGCTGGATATAACACCTTCCAGATGATCTGGGATTCCGACAGTCCGAAATTCCGCCCGGCCCGCAGATGCACTTCCTCGATATTGCGGACCGCATTCATGGCGCTGACCAGGGTGGGCAGAAAGGAGGCCAGGAAAATCAGATAAATGGCCGCCAGGTCGCTCACCCCGAACCACAAAATCGCAATGGGAATCCAGGCCAGAGGAGAGATGGGGCGGAGAATTTGGACGACGGGGTTAACGGCCAATGCGAGTCGCAGGTGCCAGCCGAGGAACAGGCCGATCGGAATGGCGGTCGAGACCGCCAGCAGATATCCCCAGGTTACGCGGAATAACGAGGCTACCACATACTTTAAGAGAAGACCCTTTTCGGCCAGTTCCACCACCGCCTGGGCCACCTCCCAGGGTCCCGGCAGGATCACAGGATCCTGAGAGCGGGCCCCGACGTGCCAAAGGGCACACAGGCCAGCCACAAACCCCCACGGCAAAAGCCAGCGCCACCGCTTGCGGTTCATTGTTTGCTTCGCTCCCTGAATCCGCCGCGGCGCCGGCTCGCCGCACGGACGCAAACGCTAGGGATTCTCGGCTAGAAAGCGCGGATCCATTCCCGAAGCCGGACT
>DATMAF010000221.1:0-3025 GCA_035560315.1 Terriglobia bacterium
CCGTGGCCACGGGCTGATCCACCAGTCCCAGGCCATTGGCGAAAATTTGCAGGGTATCGCCAATCCGGGCCGGGTTCTGCGCCGAGATCGGGCGGTACTGGGAATCCAGCACCGCCGCCGTTCCGGCCGCTTGGAACACGCCGGGTTGGCCGGGGGCGATCAGATACGTCTGCGGCGTCGTCAGCCGGCCGTTGGCGTTCACCACAATGCTGACGCTTTCGCCCACTGGAGCCGTAAAGGGCACCTGGGCATTGATCTGGTTGGGGCTTACGAAGTACAGCGGCGCATCTTCGCCGCCAATCTGCACACTGGTGCCGCTCATGCTGCGCTGCAACGGAATCGTTGTGGCGACGCTGCTTTCCGTGGAAAGCCCCGTGCCGAACAGCGAGACGATGGCCCCCGGCGCCAGCGGCCGCAGGGCGGTAAAGCCGGCCCCTTCCACGACCCCATTGGCTCCCAGCACGGGCAGCGTCACGCCGCCCGCTGCCGCCGAGGTGGAGATGGTGTAGCTTCGCTGAGCGCTGCCCAGCGAGGGGTGCAGGGCGGCCACCGTCACGGCCACCGAGGCGGCTTCCGCGGTCGGCGTCCACGATCCCGAATACAATCCTCCGCCCACCCCGTTCAGCACCATGGACAGCCCTCCGATGGTGGCAACCACCGTGGCGCCATCCACGGCCGAGCCACAGTTGTCCACCAACTGCGCCAGCACCGGCCGCGGGAAGGAGAGCGGCTGGCTTACCCCGTTGCCGATGGTGGTCGTCACCATATCCATGCTGGCCGCGGCGCAGGCTCCGGCTCCGGGAGTTTCCCGCAGCAGGAAGCTTCCCGCCGGCGCCACCACCAGCAGGACCTCGGTTTCCTGGGGAGGGCCGGAGGAGAACGTGGCCACGATTTTCCCGCCGTAAATTCCCGTCGCCAATCCCGTCGGATCGGCCGAGACGTCGATGGAGACCGGTCCCAGGCTGGTGCTGCCGCTCCCCTGGGAAATCTTCAGCCAGTTGCCGCCCGAGGTGGTGGAAACGGAAAGGGTAAAGAGCGCCCCGCCGCCGCCCGCGTTGTCGATGACGAGCGGCTGCGGCAGCACCTGGCCTCCGCCAACTTGCGTGACAAAGATCATGCCGGAGGGAGCCAGGTCCCCCTGCGGAGGCGTGGTGGCCGGCAACACCAGCAGCGTAACGGCGATGGGGATGGGAGCATCCGCAGCGCCAGTGGCCCGCACATTGAACTTTTTCTGGTACACGCCGGCTCCCAGGCCGGTCGGATTCACCGTCAGCGTGATGCTCGAGGCGGCCCCCGGATTGGCGGTTCCCACCAAAGCCGACAACGAGAGCCAGGAGGCTCCCGACAGTTCGCTGGACGCAATGGTCCAGGACAAGATGGATTGGCCGGCATTGAAAATTCTCAATCGCTTGGAACGCAGGGCGTTGTTGCCTTCCCCGGCGATGAAAAGAAATGCGGAGGGGTTGGCAACCAGCCGGGCTCGTGGCGAGAGGACGGCGACCTGCACCTGCACCACGCGGCTGGCCGGTCCGGACGCGACCCGCACCTCCGCCTGATACAGTCCGGGAATCAAATTTGAGAAATCGACCGCGAGCGTCACCCGCGACGGCTGCGCGGAGGTGGCCGTTCCATTCTGGGGCGAGACGGTCAGCCAGTTGGAGCCCGTCAGCACTGCGGCGGAAGCGTTCCAGTCAATGCTGCTGCGGGTGGTCAGAACGCGGAGGACTCCCGTTTGCAGTCCCGAACCGGCCAGGCCGGTGAATCGCAGCAGCGACGGGCTGACGTCCATGGACAGCCCTTCCTGCGTGATCGTAAACGTGCGTCCGGCGATGGTCAGCGTTCCGACGCGCGGTTCGATGCTGCCATTGCTGAAGACAGAATAGCTCACGATCCCGCTGCCGCTGCCGGAGGCGCCCCCGGTGATGGCGACAAAGCTGCTGTTGCTGGAGGCAGTCCAGGAACACTCATTGTCGGTCGAGACGCTGACCGTTCCGGATCCGCCTTCCGCAGGGAAGGAAACGCTGGGCGGGTTGAGTGCATAATTGCAGACGCGGGTGCTGAACGTCAGCGTGAAACGGATGGTTCCCCCTTCCGGCAAATTCTGGCTCGCCGCAGGAGAAATGCCGTTGAAGACGGAGTTTCCGGGCCCGCCGAAAAGATAGCTGAGGGTGTAGCTGCCCGCCGGAGCATTGAGATAGGACTTCGGGACGGAGGATTCGGTGGCGTTGAGGGGACCCGCCAACTGAAAACTCAGCGGCCCGGAATAGGGCGCCCCATCCATGGTGGCGCTGACGTGGATGGCGCTGGGACACCGCAGCAGCGTGATCCATGCGATGCCGCCGGCGGGCTGTAAGGGATGATTGTAACCGGGCCGGCCGGACGCCGGGAACATCTGCGCCTCCGCCCGCACCGTGCCGGTCACTGAGCCCGTGCCGGAAAACAGAAAATTGCTGGGAGCCAGATTCAGGGTGAACCCCTCCGTGGCGGCGTCGCTCACTGCCTGATTTGCCGTCCCAAACAGATAGTTCGCGGTATCGCCGGACACCGATTGTGAAACCAGGCTCAACGCCGAGCCGCCGCTGGCGGAGGGCACCACGGCAGGCCACTGGATTTTTACTTCCGGGTGCAGGCCGGTCAGGCTGATGCGGACATGCGAATTGTTGAGGGCGCCGTACGGAATGCGCGCATTGGCCGGAAGGCCTGGATAGGCGATATCCCCGACCTCGCCATGGTCCACGAACGCGGTGGGATACCCCTCCCCAATCACCAGGCTCGGCAGCGGATCGCCGGGCTGGCAGGGAACGGGAGCCGACAATCCCAGCGCAAAAACGAGCGGATCGCCCGTTACAGCCACCAGCACGGTGGCCGGAGAAAACGCCGCGACCGTAACCGGAGTGGCGCTGAGCGTCGCCGTCAGGTTTGCTTTTGGCCGACCGCCGGAACCGACATCGGCCATGCCGCGGACGCCCGCGATGCGAATGGAGTTGCCGGAGGCCATGTCCACGCCGCCCTTGACGCCGATCGT
>DATMAF010000222.1:0-10557 GCA_035560315.1 Terriglobia bacterium
GGCGACCAGGACACTCTCCCCAGCGGCCGTCGTCAGCCGCTTCACAGGCACTCCGCGCTGCACCACCGCGCCCGCCCCGAAATCGTCCAGTTGCACCTGGGCAACGCCGTCATTGCCATGCAGGAACGTGAGCGCCGGGCGGATGTCGCTCGAATCCATCGCGTCTTTCAGCACCAGGTTCCACTTGCCCGGCTGCTGGCTCCAGCGAAAGCCGACGCTGCCCATCGGCACTTTGGGCCGGCCGTCGCCTTCATCCCACATCAGGAACTGCCAGTCGCCGTTCTCGATGGATTGATACGGCTTCAGGCGGTTGGCCCGCAGCAGCCTTCCGGGGCGATAGGCTCCCGCCACCGGGTTGAGCTCGACCAGGAAGGGCGAATCGGTGTACTTCTTGCAGTAGTCCAGGAAGTACGGCTCTTGCTGCTCGTGGTGAAATTCCTTCAGCAGCACATGATTGACGGCCATCCACCAGGCCCCATCTTGGCCGGCGTTGATCCCCACCCACTCGTCGGCGTATTTGGAGACCTGGCTGAAATCGGGCGAAAAAACCCACATCTTGGAGCCGTTATGCCGCGCCTCGGCGGCGAAGTGGCAGTCCGGCGTGCGGGTCATATTCAGGTTGGCGCCCATCACGGCCAGCAGCTTGGCGTTGTACCAGTCGGCCGACTCGTGCACATCGGTCTGCTCGCCCCAGGTCTCCGGCGAGGCCGGCGGCAGGTCGCAGTACCAGTCGTAAAAGGACAAGGAGACCCCGCCCATCAATTGCAGCATGCGGGCGCCCCCGGCATAGCTGATCATGGACATGGCCGGAATGGGAGAGAAGCCGGCGATGCGATCCGGCCCGTGCGTCTTGATGGTATGCACCTGGGCGGCGGCGATGAGCTCCAGCACCGTATCCCAGGTGGTCCGGCGGAAGCCCCCCTTGCCGCGGGCGCGCTGCCAGCGGGCCCGCGCTTCGGGGTTCTCGACCAGGGATTTCCAGGCTTCCACCGGGTCTTCGTGCTCGGCGCGTGCTTGCCGCCAGAGGTCCAGCAGCGCCCCGCGGGCGTAGGGATACTTCACGCGCAGCGGGCTGTAGAGATACCAGGAGAAGGAAATCCCGCGCTGGCAGCCGCGCGGCTCATAGGGAGGCAAGCCGGCTTGCAGTGCCGGATAATCCAGGCCCTGCATTTCCCACGTGACAATGCCGTCTTTGACATAAATCTGCCAGGTGCAGCCGCCGGTGCAGTTGACGCCGTGGGTGCTGCGAATGATCTTGTCATGCTGCCAGCGGTTGCGGTAGAACTGCTCCCATTGCCGCAGCTTCGGATCGGTCTCGTCCTTGATCCAGGGGATGGATCCGTTTGCCTTCATGACGCCAGCCTCCGACGACTTTTTTGCACCAGGGCCTGCCGCACGGCTCGCAGGCGGTTTTTCCAGGCGGTTTCAAGGACCACCAGCCCCAGGCAGGTTCCGCCCAGGGCCAGCAGGAAGAAGTAGACCAAGCCGACAGAACTGGCCGGGGTCCCGCTTTGCGCGGCGCTTTCGAACAGAGCTACCAGCGGGAGAATCTCTTCGGGGGTCAGCGGATGGTTCTTGAAAACCGGCTGCATGGTGGTGGTGGCCGGAGCAAACAGCCAGGCGCTCAGATTGGCGCGTCCTTGGAGCCGCTCATAGACCTGAGTGAGGTCCGGTCCCAGCCGCCCGCCCCCCAGCCCTTCCAGGCCGCTGATGGTGTGGCAGGATACACAGGGCGCGCCGCCGTTGGCCAGCCGCTGCACTCCCAGGAAGAGGGCTTTGCCTCGCGCCACGTCGTTGGCGGTGAACGGCCGATCGCTCAGTTGCAGGCCTTTGAAGCGCGAATCCGGCTTCTCCCCTTCGATCTTGATCAGGTCCAGCAACGCTTCGGCGCGGGCGCGGTCCAGCCCCGCAACCTTCGGCATGACCACGCCCCGGGCCTCTCGCTGGATTTGCAGTGCATAGGGATCGCCGCTGGCGATGGCAGCCGGCGGGTCGAGGATAAACTCCACCAGCCAGCGGCGATCGCGCCGCGTCTCCACGCCCTTCAAATCCGGACCGGTCAGCCGCCCGCCGCCGATGGTGTGGCAGCTGAAACAGTTCTGTTGAAAGAAATCCGCCGCCTCCTGCGCTGCGGCTGAGCTGGCCAGCAGCGCCAGCCCAAGTGCGATGCGAAGCATGGCTTGCGAATGCAACACGACTGCCCCCAGTCAAACTGCGGACGCCTTGCCCGCTTGGGATAGCTCCGGCGCCAGCGGCGCGGGAGGCGGCTCGCGCAGGAGCTCCACCAGATCCGCGATGGTCGTGCGCTCCAGCATCTCCTCCATGGCCTTTTTATGCGGAAGCCACTCGTAGTGGAGCGGACAAGGGTTGGTGTCCGAACAAATCTTCAGGTTCAAAATGCATCGGTCGGAAAGCAAGCCGCCTTGGGTGGCGATGACGACCGAGGAAAGGCGGATTTCTTTCGCCGATCGTCCCAGCTCCACCCCTTTGCCGGATCCGCGAAACGCTCGCACGAATCCGGAAGCGCTGAGCCGTTGCAGGACTTTGGCGAGAAATGCTTCCGGAACATCAACGGCCGCGGCAATTGCCCGCGTCGGAGAAAGCTTGCCGGGACCCTGCTGCGCCAGGAACAGCAACGCTTGAATGGCAACTTCCGTGGCGCGATTGAAGATCACTGCCGACCCTCACAAAAACGGACCGCTTCATCCGATTTTGCGGTTTGCACCTTTGCTGCCAGATGGGATGGTTGTTGTAATTCATTGATAGCATTGAGTACAGTTTGCAAAAAATTTGCATCCCTTTGGGTGGATTTCCGCAAAACACACCGTTCATTGTGAGAATCCACACGTCCGATCGGACTTGGCTGGGCGGGCCAGATTTTGTCCTGGCGTCAAAGCAATGCGGAGGAGGAAGAGGGAGTGGTTTAGAATCGATAGGGGGCGGTTAGCTCAGCCGGTCAGAGCACCTGCCTTACAAGCAGGGGGTCGCAGGTTCGAGTCCTGCACCGCCCACCATCTCTCCCGAACTGGCGCAGCCTATTCCGCATGGTTGGCGCGGACCGCGCTGGCGACCATCCAAACGGATCGCCGCTGTGAAAAAAACGCAGGGGGCGTAAAAGAAAAACAGCGACCTGCTCGTTACCGGCCGCCTACCGGCTTTGGGCTGCGCTCGCAGGCTGCGCAACGGTTGGCTAGTGAGAGAAGAAGAAGCAAGCGAGCGGCGGAGCGAGGCGGTCGTACATCTCCCGCAAGGATTCGATCACAACCGCGCCGGGCTGGCTGGCGATATTCTCGACGCGCTGGGGCGGGGAGGACAGATCGTTTCCGGAGACCGCCACCGGGGTCAGCTTGATGGTGAAGGACTGCGCTTCCGGGGCGATCTGAAACAGCAGGTAGGCCAGCAGCCCGTCCGGCAACCCGGAGGCGGGCGGGGGGTCCGGCAGCGAGGCCGTAACCCGCAGGGTGACGTGTTTCAGACCATTGGCGTCATCCTGTTCCTTGACGATGCGGGCCTGGATGTCCGCATTCGCCACCTCGGCGGCGATCCCGCGGGAGATTTTCTGGAACGTCAGGCTCTTGCTCACAAACTCGATATCCACGGTCAGGGAACGCAAGGGCCGTTTGGGATCGGCGGCGAGGGAAAGCGGCATCAGCACGCTCGAACCCGAAGTGCCTTTGATTTCCGCCAGCGAAACCAGCGGCGCTCGCGGCGCGCTTGCTTGCGGGGCCGCTGCGAACAGCAGGGAGCCGGCGCCAAGCGCCGCGGTGAGCAAACCGAGACACAGGGGCCGGCCTTTCCTGGGACCGATCGGCGCGCGCGGCCTCTCCGCGCTTTGTCGCCCGGGGCGGATCATGCTAGTTGCTGCGAAGCGTTTTGGCGCGGTCCTCGAATGCGGCCGCCTCAGAGGCGCGTCCCGTCTTGCGGAACACTTCGGCCAGGGCGCTTAGGGTGGGCACGAGCCGCGCATCGTTCTTCCCCCAGGAGCGCTCCTGAAGCGACAGGGCGCGCTGGAGCAATGGCTCGGCCTCCCCATAACGCTGCTGGTTTAAATGCACCAGGCTCAGGTTAATCAACGTTGTCGCCAGACGGGGATCGTCTTTTCCGACAAACGCTTCTTCGATCACCAGGGAGCGTTCCAGCAGCGGCTGGCTCTCGGCGTACTTCCCCTGGGCCATGCGCACCGCCGCCAGCTCTCGCAGGCCCGCGGCCAGCATGGGGTCCATGGGATTCTTCCGGCCGAGCAGGTTGTCGCGAATGGACATCGACAGCAGGAGCAGCTTTTCCGCCTCGGCATGGCGGCCCTGGTCGCGGTACAAAGCGGCCAGACTGCTGAGGCTGTTGTCCACCTCCATGTGCTGCAAGCCGAAGTTTTTCTCCCGCAGGGTCCAGGCGCGCTTCATCAATCGTTCCGCCTCGGCCAGCTTTCCCTGCTTGTGGTAGAGCACGCCCAGATTGTTCAATGCCACGGCCACCAAGGGATGCTCCGGCCCGACGGCCTTCTCGCGCATCTCCAGCGACCGGCGCAGCAGGGGCTCGGCATCTCCGTACCGCCGCTGCGAATCATAGAACGCCGCCAGCCGGTTAAGGCTGGCATCGACCTCGGCATGATCCGCTCCGTAAGCTTTCTCCCGGATTTCCAGAGCGCGGCGCAGCAGCGGCTCGGCGTCTGCGGCGCTGCCCCCATTCATGTGCATCTCCGCCAGCGAATCGATGGTGTTGGCCAGTTCCGGGTGATTCGGTCCCAGGTTGGCCTCCTGGATCGCCAGGGAACGGCGGACCAGCATGCCGGCCTCGGAGAGTTTGTTCTGCGAATAATAATATTTCCCCAACAGGAACAGAGTCGTGGCCAGGCGGGGATCCTGCGAGCCGAACCGCTCCGCTTCGCCCACCGCCGCCTGGAGCGCCAATATGGCTTCGTTGGCGCGGTTTTCCTTCAGCGCTTGGGCGGCGGTCGCCATGTGCTGCTTCCACTGCGCTTCGCGGTCCTGCTGCGCGATGGCCGGCGGCGCCGCCATGACGGCGCTGGCCATCAGCACGGCCCAGACACGGATCAGCTTTTGCATCGGAAGCCCCCAATCTCCCCGTGACGCGCTCCGGCCGCCAACAGCAGCCGGAGCGTCGCGACGGCAGGAACGCCGGCCAGCGGCCGCTAATCCATCCGGCGTTCCACCTTCAGATAATCCAGGGGATTGAAGTCCGCGTACCCTTCCCGCGGCTTCAGCGGCTCCCAGGAGAACTTCAGCTGCGGCCCAACGGGTTGCAGCCCGATCTCCTTGGCATATTCTTCCCGCAGCACCCGGGTCTTGCCGCCCATCACCACCATCACGGGATAGACGCTGGGGATCTCTTCTTCCGGCACCGTGAAGTAGTCCTTGTTGAACACGACGAAGTCGGCGAACTTGCCCGGCTCCAGCGTCCCCAGTTCCTTTTCCTTGAGGACATAGTAGGCGGCCATGGAGGTGCTCATCTTCAGCAACTGGACACGGTTAATGGCCTCTTCGGGCGCCAGCACGACGCCGTCGGAGCGCTTGCGGGTGATGTAGGGGAACCACCGCGCGAAGGTGGTGCGGTTGACCTCGTCCATGCCGTCGCCGCCGCCCTCGTTGGAGGCCATGATGCCATGCTTGAAGAGGCTGGCGATCGGCCCCACCCGGTTGGCATAGCTCTCCGAGTAAATCTTCCCGATGGAGTAGCCATGCTCGGAGGACAGTTCGGCTGCGCCGCAGCTAAACTGCATGTTGAAGTTCTTGATGCGCGGCATCTGTTCCTGGGTGGGATAGTACGGGCAGTGATCGGAAGTGAACCGGCGGGAGCGCATGTAGTTGATATCCATGCTGGGATCTTCCTTCATCACCCGGTCGAGAATATCCATGAACTGGGTCAGGCCTTTGTCGCCGTTGTTGTGGTTGATGACGTAGCGCAGGCGCGACTTGACCGCGGTATAGATGGCATCGTAGTAGGGCCCTCCCGGTTCGGCCCAGCACTGCTCCATCGCCTTGATCCGGGGATCGACAGCCTGCATGCTGGTGCAGGCCACGGGCACGTCCAGGTCCAGGGCGCCGAGCGTCACGCCGACGTTCCAGAAATACTTGTTCCCCATGCCCGCCATGTCGCCCAGGCGGGAAAAGCAGGTGGGAATGTCGACCACCACGTTCTGGCAGGCGCGATGCGCGAAGCCAAAGCGCACCGGCATCCGTTCCTCGCGCGACAGCAGCATGAAGGCGTCGTGGATCGGCAGGCCGACGATGTGTGAACTGTAACCCGTAAAGCCCATGGCGGCGAAGTGCTTCAGGCCGTTCTCAATGATGTCCGCCAGCAGCGGGACGCGGGTGCGGAAGTATTTCTCCGCCACCAGGGTGCGGTCCACGCGCGGGTTGGTGAGGGCCGCCTTCTCGTTGTGATCGGTGGCCTCCACGCTCATCATTTCCATGAAGTCATTGCGGGCCGCGGTGTTCATGAGGTAGTTGGAGGAATCTTCAATGAACACCGGCTGCGTGGGGGCCCATTCATCCAGCTTCTCGCGGGTCATCTGGCCCGACCGCAGATACATCACGCCCAGGCTCAGCCCCTGATCTCCTCCGGGGGTGTCAAAGCCGATATAGGCCCACTGCTTTGGCGGAGCCCCCGCCATCTGTTCCTTGACCACCAGCTCGATCCCCTTGGTCAGCTCTTCATAGGATTTCCCCGACACCGTGAATTCCCGCATGATGCTGATCAGTTCCTGCGGATGCTCGTTGGCCCACCGGGAAACGAAGCCGTTGTGCAGGTGATTGTGCGTGTCGATCAGGCCGGGAACCACCGTGCGGCCCTTCATGTCCAGCTTCTGGGTCTGCGGGCCGGCCAACGCCAGCATTTCGTCGTTGGTGCCGAGGAACTGAATCAGGTCTCCGCGGATCGCCATGGCTTGGTAGATGTTTCCCGGCGGCCCCATGGGATCCAGGTTGTCCATGGTGACGATCTTGGCGTTGTAAATGATCTGGTCTGGATACTGAACCAGCTTCGACGGCACCGTAACCGTCTGAGCATTCCCCGTCAGAGCCAGCGTCATCAGACCACAAACGCTCAATAAACCGTGTCGCAGCGCTTTTGCCATCCGAGGTCTCCTCCCTCTTGGTACGTTCGGCTTTGCTTGCCTAACCACTCTGCCAGACGCAAGAGTTTGCGGCTGGCAGGAAATCGCGGCACCCCCCTGCAGCGGTCGATCCGGCACAGCAGAATGCCGGAATCCGCCCCGGAGTTCTCCCCCCTCTGTTTTATCCCCGTTGCTAGTGCGCTACCTTTGATCGCAGGCAGGTCCTCCGGCGAATGCCGCAGAAGACGCCCTGGTACGGAACGGCCCTCTCTCCATAGGAGCGTTCTTTCCCGCCACACCCTCGGCGCTACGTCGATTCGCCCCGCACACCCCTGAGCTCGGAAAACCTTTTCGGACCAAGGGTGTGAGTCTGCCATGAAACCGTTATTCGGGGCAAAGTATAGTTGCCAAGGCGCGTTTCGTCAAGAACGAATCCAAGCAACCGATTCACTCTCAGTTGGTCTTTCTGGGCGGCGACAGACAGCCGGAAGGTGAGCTAGTATGTAGCTACCCCGGTTCGTCCGCGCCCTTTGCGACGGCAGACAAGTGGGGCTATCGGAAGCCCCTGAAACGGCAGGCGTATGAATCAGCGACAGTGGCGATGGCGATCGGCTCTGGCGGTCTTGGTCTTGCTGTGCCTGGGGGCGGCGACCCTTGCCGGGGCACTGCGCTCCCGGCTTCAGGAGCCTGCCGCGGCGGAACCCTTCGCGCAGTTGGTTGCCGAGCTATCGGAGGCGGGCGGCTATTTCGACACCGATAATCTGATCTCTAATGAGAAGTCCTACCTGCAAGTGATTCCGGTCCTGGAACAGAACCGGACCGGAGGGGGCGTGTACATCGGCGTGGGACCGGATCAGAATTTTTCCTACATCGCGCGCCTTCGCCCGGCCGTGGCGTTTATCATTGACATCCGCCGCGACAACCTGCTGCTGCACCTGTTATTTAAGGCGTTATTTGCCGCCTCCCGAAACCGCGCGGAATATCTCTGCCTGCTCACCGGCCGGCCGGTGCCGCCGGAGGTTGACGACTGGCGCGATGCTTCCATCGAGCGCATTGTCCGCTACGTGGAGGCCACGCCGGCGGCCGCCGGCCCGCCCCCCAGCCTTCGCCTGCCGGCTGTGCTGCGCAGCTTTGGGGTTCCCCTGTCCAGCAAGGACGTTGCCACCCTCGCCGCTTTCCACCAACGCTTCATTCAGGCGGGCTTGTCGCTGCAATTCCAAACCCACGGGCGTCCCGTCCAGCGTTACAACCCCACCTACCGGGAACTGCTGCTGGAAACGGATCCGGCGGGACGCCAGCGCAGTTACCTGGCGTCGGAGGAGGATTTTCAGTTTCTCCGGTCGTTGCAGCAGCGCGACGGAATCATCCCGGTCGTGGGAGATCTGGCGGGGCCGCATGCGCTGGCGGCCATCGGAGGGTGGATGCGGCGGCGGAAGGAACCGCTGGCGGCTTTTTACGTTTCCAATGTCGAGGATTATCTGTTCCGCGACGGCAAATTTTCCCGCTACGTGCGAAACCTGTCCGCACTGCCGCACAATGATCGAAGCGTGCTGATTCGTTCCATCTTTGGCCGCCTGGCAACGCCGCGGGCGCTGCCCGGCTACTACACCGCCTCGGTAGCGCAGCCGCTGGCACAGTTCCTGGCGGCCTATTCCGCGGGGGAATATCTTTCCTACTATGACCTGCTGCAAACCCCCGCCTGGCCGGAGCCGATCCGCCCCGCCCGGCCGGCTCCGGCGGCGCGCTAGCAGGGAATGCTTGCGGCCGCGCCCTGCCACAGCACGGGGCAATTCAGGAACTTTAGTCAGGCCAAAAAAAACCGGCCCCGCTTGCCAGCCGGTTCTTGTCTCGCAGGGCCGGTGCTGCTTGCTTAAAAACCAGGCGCCGACGGCTCCCGGACCGGCGGCCGGCCGGCGTCAGAACCGTTCGCCGTATTTTTCATACGCGTCGTTGTATCCCTGGTTGTATCCCTCATAGAAAATGGTGTCGTACCAGTTGGCGGGGACGTATTTTTTCAGGGGCAGCTTTTTCATGCTGGGAGGAATCAACGAAGAGCCGGCCTGGAACCATCCCTTGACTCCGACGTAGATGGAGTCGGCTTGCTTCATCAGATCGTTGTACTGATCCACCTTGCCCAGTACGTGGAAATACAGCTCGTTGAGAGCCTCCTGGTATTCCGCCAGCGGCTTGCGGAAACGTTCTTTGGCGGTGGCCCATTTGGCCGTCTCGTCAAAGGCGATGGACTTTTGATCCGCCCATTCCTCCTTGGTCCGGTCAATCAGCCGGCGCACATTCTCGGCGGCTTGCTCCACCGCCTGGAAATGGCCCAGCATCTCCTGCGCCTCCATACTGCCGAGAAAATGCTCCAGGGGGAGCCGTTCGGTTCCGCTCGTCAGACGCGCGGTGTCGAACTCCATGCTGACAATGTCCAGAATGTCGATGACTCTGGTTTCCGAGCCGGTCAGAATCGTCACCTGGCCCTTCTCCACTTTTTGTACAATCCCTTCCAGCCTGGTGCCGTCTTTCAATTCCACCTGATCCGCTACTCCCGCCGGCACCAGCCATAGCACGAAGAAAACAGCGAGGAACCACCGGTTGCGTTTCATTGCGATGCCTCCTTTCGAGGGCGCTCGGCTCTCCACCCGTCGTGCAACAACGCCGGGACAGCAGGCTGCAACCTCACGCCGCCGAAGCTTCCGCCGCCGCAGAACGCACGTCCGGCTCCATGCGCACTTCGCTCCGCAGCGAACGGGAAACCAAACAGGAACGCTCCGCCTTTTCCAACAGGCGCAACGCCCTCTCGCGATCCGCCGGATTGCGGATGGTCAACAAAGGCCGGAGCACAATTTGCGTGAACCGAATCCCGTTTTCCGCCTTTCCCATGCGGCCTTCGGCGGCTACTTCCAACGCCTCGGCGGAAAATTTCGAGAGTTCGGCGATTGCCCGAAACGTGGTGATAAAGCAGGCCGCCGCTGCCGCCAGCAGAAAATGCTCCGGAGTCCATTTCCCGGCCTCGCCTTGAAATTCCGGCGGAGCGCTGAAATCAACCGGCGGGGCCTGGGAAGCGGCTTCGACGGTTCCATTTCTTGCGCCCGTCCATCGGGCGTTGGCCCGGAACACATAGTTGCCTTCCACGATCTTTCTCCTTCCCGGACGTTTGCTGTGGGAAAGTGCAACTTTGATGCCAGCCGGAGGAGCCGCCTCGGAGGTCTTCGCGAAGTGAAATCGGGCGAGAAATTGTCAAAATTTCACACCGGCAGGCAAGCCCGTGGGGGAATTAGCCCACCCCTCAGGACAATTGCGTCTTTTTTCCGAGGAAGGGCGGGGAATGCCCGCCGGAGCTCATGCGGCGCCGGTCATTCTTTGACGCCGCCTTGGGTGCGGAGCTTGTAGCGTTGAATCTTGCCGGTGGCGGTCTTCGGCAGGTCGTCAACGAAATAGAAGGTGCGGGGACATTTGTATGCCGCCAGTTTTTCCTTGGCGAA
>DATMAF010000223.1:0-2104 GCA_035560315.1 Terriglobia bacterium
CGGAAATCGAAGTCGAGGTTTTTGAGGACGGCGTCGTGGAGCAGTTGCTGGTGCAGCCCGGCACGGTGGTGCCGGTGGGGACCGTGCTGGCCACCTTGCGAACCGCCGGGCCGCCGCCAGCGCCTGCCGCCGCCGCGCCCGCCCGCAGCCCGCCGAGGGCGTGCGGGTTCGCGTCTCGCCGCTGGCCCGCAAGCTGGCAGCGGAGCTGGGCGTGGACTTAAGCCGCGTGCAGGGCACTGGCCCGCAGGGAGCCATCGAGAAGGCCGATGTGGAGCGCGCCGCCGCACTACAGCAGGCCAAACCCGCCGCGCCGCCTCCTGCTCCCGCCGCCGCTTCTCCCGCTCCGGCGGCGCCTGCCGAGGCATATCAGGGGATGCGCCGCGCCATCGCTGCGGCCATGGCCCGCTCCAACCGCGAGATTCCCCACTATTACCTGGAAACTCAGATCGACATGAGCGCGCCGCTGCGCTGGCTGGAGGCGGCCAACCGGGAGCGGCCCATACAGCAGCGCCTGCTCCCCGCCGCGCTGCTGGTCAAGGCCGTGGCCAACGCGCTGAAGGACGTGCCGGAGCTCAACGGCTATTGGAAGGACGATCACAACGAGATCCAGCGCGACATCCATATCGGCTTCGCCATCTCGCTGCGGCAGGGCGGTTTGATGGTTCCCGCCATCCTGCACGCCGGCAGCAAAAGCCTGGACGAGCTGATGGCCGCCATGACCGACCTGATCCAGCGCACGCGCGCCGGCCGCCTGCGCAGCTCGGAGATCACCGACGGCACAATCACCATCACCAACCTGGGCGATCGGGGCGTGGAAACGGTCTACGGAGTGATCTATCCGCCGCAGGTGGCGCTGGTGGGCTTCGGCCGGATCGTCGAACGCCCCTGGGCGGACAAAGGAATGCTGGGCGTGCGGCCGGTGCTGACCGCAACGCTGGCCGGCGACCACCGCGCCACCGACGGCCGCCGCGGGGCGCAGTTCCTGGAGTCCCTCACGGGCTGGCTCCAGCAGCCGGAAAAGCTATGACCGAAACCGAAATTCGCGAGCGGGTTTTCGGAATCCTGCGGCGGATCGCCCCGGAAGCCGACCTGGAGTCGCTCGATCCGACCGCGGACTTGCGCGCAGCGTTGGACATCGACTCGTTTGACTATTTGCAGTTGATGATTGGGCTGAATCAGAGCCTGGGGGTCAACATCCCCGAATCCGACTACCCGCAGTTGACGACCCTGGCCGGCCTCATCCGGTATCTGTCCGGCAAAGGCCCCGAAAGGCATAAATAAAGAAGGGCGGCTTTTGCCGCCCTCCACTCCAACCCGAATTTTCAAACTCCCGGAAACCCGCTGGGGTTTCTCGAGGACTTCCCGGATGCTTGGGAGGCGCTTGCCGCTCACCTGCCGGGCACTTCCTTCCAGCCTCCTCGCTAAACCCTTCTACCCTCCGCGGCCTCGGTAGAATGAATCAGCAGGTTTCCGGGGAACCCATCCATCACCCATTCTCACCCCCATTAGTTAGATTCCTTATCCCACCGGAAAGAAGCAAATTGCGATCCACAGAGCAAATCAAATGTAAATATAAGATAATAAATAAGATAGATAATCGGACGGGGATGCCAGTTAGCTCTCTGGACGCAGCAGCAGAACGGGGTTTGGGACCAGTTCGAGAAGCTTTCGGATTGCAGCCTCCTCCGCCAGCAAGCTGGCGCCGGATAACACCAGCAAACCATCCTCCTCAGACCGCAGCAGACGGGCGAGTTCCACCGGATCCTCGCGCTCGATTCTTCGGAACCGCGCGTGTTTGAGCCGGTGGCCGATGATCTCACTGGCTTGTTGCTGCAACGTCATGCCTGCTTCCGGGGTGGCGGCCAAAAGAAAAACCACCAGTCCGGTGTCGCGAGCCTCGGCCAAGCGGACTGCAAGCTCCAACGCGCGCCGGGATTCCGCCGAATCCTCGTAGACGGAAAGGATGGGAGCGGCCGGGGCGGTTTCCTGATGCACCAGCAGGAAGGATCGGGGCGCTGCGGCAATCAGCGCCAGAGCCGTGGAACCGAGCGGTTGCGCCGGGGACCACCCCGACTTTCCGGCCAGGATCAGATCCGCCTGCATC
>DATMAF010000224.1:0-7474 GCA_035560315.1 Terriglobia bacterium
TGTCCAAAGCGGCGCAGTCGTTCGCCGAGCTGCTCGCCGCCCGCCACCCCAAGCCCTCCTCCTAGCAGCTTCCCGCCGCTGGCCACTCGCCAGCCGTCACCATCTCCGGTATGATGGTGCGCTATGGCTGAAAGCAAAATCACGCCCCGCGCCGAGAACTTCGCGCGTTGGTATCAGGACGTCATCGCGCAGGCGGAACTGGCCGAGCCCGCCGAGGTCGTCAAGGGCTGCATGGTGATCCGCCCCAATGGCTACGCCATCTGGGAACGGCTGCAAGCGGAGCTGGACCGCCGCTTCAAAGAGACCGGACACGTCAACGCCTACTTCCCCCTGCTGATCCCGGAGAGCTTCCTCAAGCGCGAGGCCGAGCATGTCGAGGGCTTTTCGCCGGAACTCGCCGTCGTCACCATCGCGGGCGGCGAACCGCTCGAGGAGCGCTACGTCATCCGGCCCACGTCGGAGACCATCATCGGGCACTTCTATTCCCGCTGGATCAAGAGCTGGCGCGACCTGCCGCTGCTCATCAACCAGTGGGCCAACGTCCTGCGCTGGGAGCTGCGAACCCGCCTGTTCCTGCGCACCACCGAGTTTCTCTGGCAGGAGGGCCATACCGCCCACGCCACCGAGGCCGAGGCGCTCCAGGAGACGCGACGCATGTTGGATGTCTACGCCGACGTGGCCGAGAACGTCATGGCCATGCCGGTCATTCGGGGCCTGAAGACCCGCGCGGAGCGCTTCGCGGGGGCGGTGCGCTCCTTCTGCATCGAGGCCATGATGCAGAACGGCCTGGCCCTGCAAGCCGGCACCAGCCACGAACTGGGGCAGAACTTTGCCAAAGCCTTCGAGATTCGCTTCCAGAACCAGGCCGGGGAGCTGGAGTACGTCTGGCAGACCAGTTGGGGCGTCTCGACGCGCCTCATCGGCGGGCTCATCATGGTGCACTCGGACGACCGGGGCCTGGTCCTGCCGCCCAAGCTGGCCGCCGTGCAGGGCGTCTTCGTCCCCATCTACCGCAACGAGGAGGAGCGCGCCGCCGTGCTGGCCAAGACAAACGAACTGGCGCAGGCGCTGCGCGGCGCCGGGATCAGCGTGCAGGTGGACAACCGCGAAGGCACGACGCCCGGCGCCAAGTTTTATCACTGGGAGCAGCGCGGCATCCCGCTGCTGATCGAGCTGGGCCCGCGCGATCTGGCCGCCGGCAACGTGGTGGTGCGGCGGCGCGACTCCACCCAAAAACAGGTTCACCCTGCCGCGGCGCTTGTTGCGGTCGCGCAGAACGCCCTGCGCCAGATGCAGGCCGATTTGTTAGAAACCGCCCGCCGGCGGATGGAGGAAAACACGATGCTGGCCAACAGCCTGGAGGAAGTGAAGAAGATCCTTGAGCCCGCCACGGCCGAAAAAGGCGGCGGGAAGTTCGTGATGGCGCACGTGAAGGATGACCCGGCTTGCGACGCCCGCCTGAAGGAATTCAAAGCCAGCGTCCGCTGCATTCCCCTGGAAGACCGCTATGACGGCCCCGGCCGCTGCATCATTACCGGCGAGCAAACGCCCCATCGGGTGGTGATCGCCAAGGCCTATTGATGCGCCGGCGCGAAACCGTTGCCGGGGCTGTTCCGGCCCCTCCTACTGGACCGTAAACCGGATCGGTTGAATGTAAATATTGTTCCCTACCTTCAGCGAGACGTTGTAGCCGCCGGCGCGGACCTCCGGCACCTTGAAGACGATCTTCTGGGCGGTCTGCTCGAGGACCTCCGCCGGATAGTCCTTTTCCTCGTCGGAAAGCAAGACTCCTTGCACGGTTTCCTTTCCGAGATCTTCCCCGATGACGGTCAGGCTGTCGCCCACCTTGCCAGTGGTTGGTTCCACGCTGGTCAGCTTCGGCCCCGCTTGGGCCAGCGCAAAGGCGGCCAGTAAAACCAGGAACGATACTAGCTGCAATACCCCTCTGCGCATCGTAAAACCCCCTCCACAGAATTATGGCTCCGCCGGCCGCGCTTCCACTGCCCGGGGCGGCCGGCCGGGATTTTCGATGAAATCATACCACCATCTTACCCCTTCGGATGCACCTTTTCTTTCAACGGTTTCCTTCCCGAAGGCGGGGCGCTTCGGGAGTTGGCCGGGAAAAACCAAGGCTCTGGAGGCTCCGCCGGAAGAGATCAGTCGGCGGGAATAAACCGGTCGGCGTAATCCACCACCAGCGGCCCCAGGGTTTCCAGGTAAGGCGACCGCATCAAATCCGAGTGTCCCAACCGGTCATCGTAGTTATAAATCCACGGCGGCCCATTTTGCCCCGCGCGTCTTGAACCCACCCGCCCCATGTCTCCCCAACTGTGGAATGGAATATAGCGGGCCATCCGCGTCGGCCAGTCCTTCGCCGAATGCCAGACATGCACGAAATGAACGTGGGAAGGAAATTCGGCTCCGCGATCCAAGGCCGGATGGATCAGGATCAACTGGCGGACAGCCGCTCCCATCCAGGCGGCCTTGTGCGCAATGGCGCAACCGTTCGAGTGCGCCGCAACCACGACGTATTGAGCCGGATGGGAATTCACCAGCGCCTTCAGCAGGTGCGCCGCCCGGGAATTCAACAACAGGGCGGTCAAGGTCCCCGTCCAGCCGTAGTCAAAATCGCGCACCACCCGGTAGCCGGCTGCCTCAAAATACGGAGCCAGCCGGTCGATGCTGCCTTCGCCGGAGCGGTTGAATGATCCATGCACCAGAATGACGAGCTTCTCGGACCGGCATGGGCGTTGCACGCAGACAGGCATTTACGGCTCCGCCGGCTCCAGGCGCGGCGTCAGCCAGCCGTCTTCGCCGAGCGTGAAGACGTAGTCCTTTAGCCCTTGCCACTGCTCCGGCAGCGGGATGGGGCGGAACTCGGTACCAGCCGGAGCCAGCACTGTATCCCCGGCGCGTCCGCGCCACGGGACCACCTTGCCGCTGCCGACTTTCTCAATCCCAACGGTGCCTCCCGGATCGTTCGGGAAGACCAGCTTCTCCCCCGGCAGATACGGCGGCTCGTAATGGTAGAACCAGCTCCCCCCGTTCGGAATTTTCTCTTTCAGCATTACTGTGCCCTTCCTGCCGGAGCCAGGTCGTAGGCCCCAGCGGCTCCATTGGTGCGCGGCCGCCCGGCCAGGTCATAGGGCAGCGGGCGGTAGGCCGGCGGGAGAAGGCCCAGCCCGATGCCGTTTGCGCGCAGCCCCGTGGCCGGCACCATCCAGTATTTGCCGCCCCCGGCCCCGCCCCCGGAGCCGTCCGTCTGGTCGTCGGCGAACGCCTGCGGCCCGTAGACGGCGCCGCTAGCCCAGGCCTGCGACTTGTTCGACGAGGCGCTGCCGCGCTGCGTCCAGTACGTCGCGTAGCTGCCCCCGGTGATCGGGCGGTTGTCCGTCGCGGCGGTATGCTTGGCGATGGACACGTAAGGCAGCGAGTCGGTGCCGTCCACCATCACCGGCCAGTCATTCGAGTACAGCCCATCGAAGGACGGCGGGAAGCCGGCATAGGCGTAGGTGTTGCCCGCCGAGCCGACATTGTGCTCGATGGGCCAGCCGCCCACGCGGTTCGAATCCTCGGTGGGGAACTGATCGCCCTTGTTGTTCCAGTCCTCGTAGATGTTGCCGACCATCGACCACAGCCAGCGGTAGTAGGGCGTCGAGCCGGTGGAGTTGTAGCCCAGGTTCTCGCGCTGCCCGACAAATGTGTTGTACCAGAGCAGGATGTTCGTCGTGTCGCAGGAATCCGATTGGGCGACCGTGAGCAACGGCTGGGAGTCCAGCGGCTCGCGCTCCCAGACGTTCTGCACCAGCGCCCAGCCGATCACCTGATCCGGGTTGCCGGAGCAGCTGTCCCAGGCGCCGAGCGGCGCGGTGGCCTTGAAGATGGAGTTGAAGGCGAAGATGCCGTTGTCGGAGAACAGATGCCCCGGCGCGTTGCCGCGCTCGTAGTTATACGGGAAAATCTTCTTGTTGCCGAACGAGGCGTAGAGCGCCCCGTTGAGATTGGTTGTGCCGGTGAATTCGTTTCCGCGCAGCAGGGCCCAGGGCGACTTGTTGGTGGAGAAGTGAGTGAAGCCGCCCGTCAGGGCCGCCACCGTGTTCCCGGTTCCAAAGGCCCGCTTCCAGATTTCGATTCCCGCGCTGGAGCTGAGGTTGATGCTGAGCGAATCCGCCCAGAGCTGGTCTACGCCGGCGGTGCCGCGCAACTGGCTCCCCGAGCCGGTAGCCGTAATGCTGATGTCGTAGATCCGCGTCAGCGGCGCCTTCAGGTTGTTCGAGACGCTGAGGGAATTGATGACCGCGGAGGACTTCGCCACGCTCGACAGCCGGGTGATGGTGAACCAGGTTTCCTGAGCGTTCAGCGCGGTGGGCGGGACGGTGCCCGGATAGGTGTGGTTGCCTGTCAGCAGGACCACGCCACCGCCGGGATTGTTCCGCGAGTAGTTGGCATTGTTGTAGCTCTGGATGGCCTGGACCGCATTGCCGATGGTGGTGTAGGAGTTGGCGCTGCTGGAAGCGTAGGCGCTCTCGGCCGCCGACTGCGTCGCATAGACCCAGGTCGTCGCCGTCGAGTTGTTTCCATTGACCGGATCGATCACCGCAAACGCGCCTCCATAGGTGCCGTTCTTGTCGTTCAGTAGCAGCAGCGGCCCCAGGGCTTCGTTGTCGGATGCGCCGCTGCTGGTATCCACCAGCGCCCCGGAGTTGCCCACCCACGGGTAGGCGATGAAGTTGCAGGTCAGCACATCGCCCTGGTTCAGCCCGCTTACCGGGATCGTGGCGGCATAGGTCAATACCGTCTGCCGGTCGCCGTATTGGGAACTGTTCGGGGACGGCAGCATCCAGTTCACCGTAACCGTCGCTGAGTTGGGCGTGGGCGCGGCCTCGTCCTGGCAGGTGAACTTGACCGCCGCCAGCGGCCGGTAGGACTGGAAGTGGCGATGGAAGCAAACCGCCTCGACCACGAAGTCGCCGGTGACACGCTGGTAGGGCACCGTCGCCCAGCGGCAGACGGACTTGGGGTAGCTCTGCGTGGAGTTGACCGTTACCGACATCCCTGTAGCGGCGTTGTTGGGCGTTCCCCCTTGCGTGTAGAAGCCGGAAGCGATGTTGACGGTGGCAGTGTCCCCGCTGTAGATGTAATCGCTCAGCACGACCCGCACCGTGAGCGTCGAGCCGGCTACGGACTCATCGGCCTGCGACTGGTTGGGATACGCCTTGCGCATCCACCACACGCCGTAGACCGTGCGCTGGATGGACGTCGTCGTGCCGGTGGTGGTGTACCCCGGGCTGGTTACGGTGAAGACGATCTTGGCGCCCGCCGGGTCATTCCGCCGCGAATAGCCGGAATCCGCCAGGCCGAAGTTGTACGTTCCCCCGGTGCCCAGGCTGTCGATGTCGATCTCGGCAATCCAGCCGTTGTGCGCCGTCGCCGAGGCGATCCGCACCGCCAGGATGTCCCCCGTTGCACCCCATCCGGGAATTGCCAGCGCCAGAAGGACAAGCCCTGAGAGAATTCTCATGTCAACCTCCGCTGATGGTGATGGTGATGGTGATTTTGGGGGCATTGGGAGGCGCCGCTCCCGTCGCAAAAACCATCAGACTTTCAATTTCCTTGCCGGCAGCATCCAAGCCAACGGTTGTCGCGCCGATGATTCCGCTGGGAGCCGAATACGGCCCCTGCCCGCTGGCTGTAACGGTTCCGGCAAAGGGGGTAACCACCGGAATCAGAAACAGTTCCGTAGCTACCCCGCCCGTATTGGTCGAGTTGTATATTCTCCATCCCTTGATGCAGTTCGTAGTTACTGTTGCCGAACAGGCTTTGTCCCACGGAGCCTTCACCTCATGCGTCAATTGCACACTGAGCGTCTGTGCACTGGCGACGGTAGCAAATATCAATTGAGCGTATAGAAGGCCACGATGTGAAACCATGTCGCCGTCCCTCCCGCCGATGGAGTCTTCACCCGGATGACGTCGCCGGCACTGAGCGCCGTGTTCGAGATGGTGATGGAGCCGGAGCTGGTGATGCCGCTGATGCAGGTCTGTGAGACAGCGGCCCGGGCGCAGGCATAGGCCCCGTTGGAGCCGGTCGCCAGCGCTCCGCTGAGCAGATCCGCCGTCGCTCCGCCGTTCGGCCGCCAGCGCTCCAGGATGATCGAGGGCGTCCCGCCGCTCGCATACACCGCGATCTCATTCAGCGTCGCCGCCGCCGGAACGTCGCAGCGGCCGGTGATCTGCGCATTGGTCAGGGGAATTTCCGACTGGGTATCGGCCTCGATGATGCACCGCTGGATGCCGCCGCCTCCGCCGCCTCCGGTGATCGTGCAATCGGTGCGGGACTGCCCGGCGTTGTCGGCGCAGGCAACGCCTGCCCCGGTAAAGTTCACCGTCGCTCGCTGTGTCAGATTGGTCCCTTCATCCTGGATGGTGGCGTAGCCGCCTCCCCCGCCAGTCTGGTCCGCCGAACAGACCGGAAGCCCGTCGGTTCCGATCGCCGAAAGCTTGTCTGTCCCGGAGCACGTCAGGGATTTCACGCCGCCGAGCGTCGTGGCCGAAGGATTCGGCAGCCAGCCTGCGGCCAACGTCCCGCCGCTGCCTGCTTTCGGGATGGCATTCGCTCCGGGCGTGGCGGTGGCAATCTCGTCATTGCCGCCGTGTTGATGCTCCGCGGCGTGCGCCTCCTCTTCAAGATCGGTGGTCACGTCCGTTCCGCTGTGCTGGTTGAGTGTCAGGTTGCCTGTGGTAACCGTTAGCGGTGCGGCATATGGCAGGTTTGCCGAAATATTGTTGGGCGAGAGCGCGTCTTTCTGCCAGCGCACGTTGATGGCGTTTGACGGCGCCGCCGGAGTGGAGTCATCGAAGTCGGCATCGCTGGCCGCCGTTCCGTTGACCGACACGTTGTCTCCGCCGCCGCCGCCCACACCGCAATCTCCAGAGGCCGATTCCAGGGCGGTGCCGGCATCGTTCACGCGCACGCACCGGGAGGGCGTCCATGCCGTCTGATTTGTCCCGCCGCGATTGAGCGGCAGTGTGCCGGCCGTGTCCGTGATCGAGCGGTTCGTGATCTGCGTCAGATTCGTGAGCGTGATGGTGTCCGGCACCTGCGCATCGGTGGCGCTGCCCGACAGGTCAGTGAACGCGAGCTGGGCGTTCACCCAGGCCGAGCCGTTATGGCGCGGGACCTGGCCGGCGGAAGGCGCGCTGATCGTTACATCGCTGAGCTGGCCGAGCGCGTAGTCGCCTTCCGCCGCCGCCACATCGCCCGTCCGCCCGAACACGCTCGATACCGCTCCGCCGCCTCCGCCGCCGGAGTTGCAGTCGGCGGCGTGGGAGCTCAGGAACCCGTTGGCGTCAAACCGCGCGCAGCGGTTGGGCGTCCCGCCGCGCACCTGCGAGGCCAGCAGCGTGATCGCAGGCGAGGGAGGCACGGAAGTGCGGATGTCGCTGATCGTGACCGGCCCCGTCGCGGGCACCAC
>DATMAF010000225.1:0-6597 GCA_035560315.1 Terriglobia bacterium
GCACCCGCCGGCGGACTCCCCGCCGCAGTACAGCCCCGGGATGACCTGCCCGTTCATGTCCATCACCTGGCACTTCATGTTGATGCGCAGGCCGGCGTAGGTGTCGTGCACCTCCACCGTGGCCCACGCTGCATAAAACGGCGGGGTTTGAATCTTGTGCTTGGGGCTGGGGCCTTCGAAGTCGAGGTCCTGGCCGAGCTCCACCAGGTAGTTCCACCGCGCCACGGTTTCTTCGAGATTCTTTGCTGGCATCTCGACCTTGGTGAAGGGATTCTTCTTAATCTGCGCCGCCAATGCCGCCAGCGTATCGGCGCTGAAAAAGAACAGCGGGTCGGTATAAGGGGGGGGCGACGTTCCATTTTTCGCGCTTCACGGCTTCGGCGTCGAAGATGGCCCAGGTGGGGCCGGCGCCGAAGTCCGGAGGCTGGGAACCCTCGTTGGGAGCCAGCGCGGCGTCGATGAAGTTCTGCGGCGCGTAGGGGCGCTTTCGATAGTTGCGCCAGTCTCCCTGGACATAGCCTGGAATGTCGCCGTAATGGGTGCCGTAGGGCCAGTTCCCGGCGGTTTCATTAAAGAAACGCTTGCCGACTTGGTTCACCAGGATCAGGTCCTGCCAGTCGCGCACCCGCAAGCCGCTGGCACGGGCGAGCGGAAACACCGGGCTATCCGGCGTCCATCCCACATAGAGATATTGCGCCCCGATCAGTTCCCGCTTGCGGACGGCGCCGTTGCGTTCCATCGATTGGTTGGCGGTGCCCCACAGGGAGGCGCCGATGGCCATGGCGGCCAGCTCGCCGCTGCCGTCCTGGCTGGAGAAGGGCTCGCCGGCGAGCTGATACGTCTCCGTCAAGCGCGGATCGAAGATGCGTCGGAAATTCACGTTGCCGGAACTGCCTCCCGTCGCGATGATGACGGCGCGCTTGGCCTTGATTGTGACGGTGGGCGTGGTGCGCTCGATGAGTCCATCGGAACGCCACGGCTTCATGGGCGTGGTGCTGCCGGGCAGGAACTTGGGCGTGTAGCTGGCCTTGATGCCCAGCACGCGCCCGGCGTTGGGGCGCTCCCGGTAGATGACATCCATGTGATAGTTGAGCAGGAACTTCACGCCCTTGGCCTTGGCGCTGTTTTCCAGGGCGCGGTAGATGGTGGTGCCGCCGCCTCCGCGGGGGCTTTCCCAACTTTGTCCTTTGTCCCAGACCGCATAGTGCATGCGGGGGGCGGAAAGTCCCACGGCGTGCCCCCCGCCGACCCCCGGCGGCTCATCGGCAAACACCACCCCGTTTTCGATCAGAAAGTCGTACGCGAGGGCTTCGTTGTCCGCCAAAGCGCGCTGCACCGCGCGGTCGTTATAGCGGTAGTCGGGCATGCCGTTGGTTTCCACGACGGACCAGTCGGTCAAGTCCTTAAAGAGAATGTCGGGAGTGTCGTGGACTCCGTATTTCTTCTGGTGCTTGGTCCCGCCCCCCAGCGGAACCTGACCGCCATTGAGGATGCCGTGGCCGCCGATCTCGTAGTTGGCCTCCACGACGATCACGGAGGCGCCCCCGTCCCGGGCGCGGATGGCGGCCGGCAGGCCCGTGGCGCCGGAGCCGATCACCACCACATCCGCCTCCAGATCCCACTGGGCGGGGATCTCCGCCGGTGCGGTTTGCTGCGCCTGCAAGGAAAGAGCCGGCAGGGCCGCCCCCGCCGCGGCGGCGCCCGCCGTGCGGACAAATTCGCGGCGGCTGACCTCGCCGGTCGTATTTCCGTCCTGCTTCATAACCGTCCCTCCCGGAATAGGTATGCCCCTGGGTTTTGCCCGCCGGAGAATGCGCCCACAATATAGCATGGCGGCGCGGAGATCGCTTTGGGAAATTTACCGTGCCTTGACAGTTGAAAAGAAGCCGGCCAGTTCCCTCCGGAGTGCTTGACACCGCCTTATGGCGCGACTACAATCCCGGCACAAGGCAGGTCGGAGGCATAACGACCATGGGCGGGGAAAGCGATCTTACCAGAAGCGGGTTCCGCCCTTCGATTCTTAGTCATCGGAAGCTTGAAAGATCCGGCCCGTCCGTGACCCGAGAGCGCGGCAGTCCGAGACTTGTCAATTAACTGTCCGGCAGCCTGAGAACCCTGGGGCGGCCGGGCGCACGCATTCGGCAAAGCATCGGTGAGGAGGAGCCATGAAAAAAGGGAGCAGCGTGGGATCGTTCGTTGCGGCGGTATGCCTTTCGGCGAGCCTGGCCGCGGCTCAGAACACCGCTTCTATTCTGGGAACGGTCAAAGATCAGAGCAATGCCGTTCTGCCGGGCGTCTCGATCCAGGTGACCAACGTGGATACCGGGATACGGAGAAGCGCCGTGTCGGGCGGAAACGGGCAGTACCGTGTTTCCAGTCTGGCTCCCGGAACGTACGAATTGCAGGCCGAGTTGGCCGGATTCCGGACGGAAGTGCGCACCGGAATCACCCTGAATGTCGGACGGGAAGCGGTGGTGAATTTCACGCTGAGCGTGGGAGACGTCGCCGAGCAGGTGACGGTTACCGGCGAGGCGCCCTTGATCGAAACCACCACCGCCACGGTCAGCGGGGTGGTGGACCCGCAGCAAATGCGGGACATTCCGCTCAACGCCCGCAGCTTTATTGACCTGGTGCCGCTGCAACCGGGGGCGGTCTATACCGATGCCGGGGCCGACAGCGCGGTGCAGGGGTTCGGCCGCAAGATTTCCGTCCCCGGCACGCGCTTCAACCAGAATTCCTTTCTCCTGGACGGATCGGACATCAATGACATGAGCCAAAGCTCGGGCAGTGCCGCCCGGACCCTGGCGGGCGTTGAGACCGTGCGCGAGTTCCGCGTGGTAACCAACGCCTATGATGCCGAGTATGGCCGGCACACCGGCGGGGTGATCTCGGCGGTGACCAAATCGGGCACCAATCAGTTCCACGGCTCCCTCTTCGAGTTCTTGCGCAACGACAATCTGGACGCCCCCAAGTGGGAGGACAACGCCTTTAACAGCGGGGACAAGCCGGAGTTCCGCAGAAATCAGTTCGGTGGAACCCTGGGCGGACCCATCGCGCGGGACCGAACCTTTTTCTTCGGGAGCTACGAAGGACTCCGGGAACGCCTTGGAAAGACCCTCACCTTCAATGTTCCCTCCACCCTCACCCGCAGAGGCATCTTGCCGATCGGCACCGGCAGTCCGTTCCCCACCACCGGCAGTTGCACGGGCCAACTGGTGCCGGAAGGCTGTTTCGTTGGCGTCGATCCGGAAATCAAACCGTTCCTGGAGGCCTATTGGCTGCCGACCGGCCCGGACCGCCCGGATGGGACGGCACAGTTCGCTAGAGACTTTAGCCATCCGGTGGATCAGGACTTCTGGACCACCAAAGTGGATCATACGTTTTCGGACTCGGATTTTATCTTCGTGCGCTTTACCAAGGACGACGCCGAACGCTTTGTTCCCGGCTCCAGCGGCCTGAATACGGGAGAGCTTACCTCCTCGGCCAGCCGGTTCACCGCCATTGAGGAAACCCACATCTTTTCGCCGCAGTTGATTGGCAAGACGCATTTCGCCTTTAACCGCACGGTGCTGGCGGCGACCGACCCGCCACTGCCGGGCTTCGCGTTCCCGCGCTTCAGCTTCGCCGCCCCGGATGTTCCCGGCAACATCGGAGTCTCCGGCTTCACCACCTGGGGCGGCCGCAGCTTCAATCCCAAGAACCACGCCCAGAATGTGTTCGAGTTTAAAGAAGACTTCACCTACACCAAAGGCCGTCATGCCCTCAAGTTTGGGGGGTTGTTTGAGCGCTTCCAGGCCAACGTTCGGACGGACTTCAACGCCGGCGGCAATTTCAGCTTCGGCAGCGTCCTGGAATTCCTCCGCAATCAGGTTTCCTCCTTCACGGTAACCCAGCCCGGCTCGGACAACATCCGCGGCTGGCGGCAAAACCTCCTGGGCCTGTACTTGCAGGACGACATCTCCGTGCGCCCGGGCTTGACGCTCAACCTCGGTCTGCGGTACGAAATCGTCAGCACCCCGACCGAGGTCAATGGCAAGGTCGCCAACATCCGCGATCTCAGCCGGTATCAGGAGGGTACCGGCCCGGCCTCCGGCCATTTGTACACGCTTCGCAAAGACCAGACCGACATCGGCGACCCTTACGTTCGCAACGCCTCCCTGAGAAACTTCGCCCCGCGCGCCGGCTTTGCCTGGGACCCCTTCGGCAGCGGGAAGACTTCCGTGCGGGGCGGCGCCGGCATTTTCCACGAGCTGTTTCTGCCGCACATGTACCTGTTCCTGGGCGCGCGCGTGAATCCGTTTTTTGCGGTGGCCGGCCTGCAATCCAACACCGTTCCCCAGGGCATCGATTTTCCCGATGCGTACACGACCCAGGCCAATCTGCTCTCCGGCGCCGAGGTCAAGCCGCAAGTGGATCTCAACGAATGGAACATGCGGCAGCCGGCGGTCTATAAGTGGAGCCTGGACATCGAGCACCAGATTCTTCCCGATACCACCTTCGGGATCGGCTATGCCGGCACCAAGGGAACGCACCTGTGGCGCGGGGCCATCCTGTTAAACACCTCGCCCTCGGAGATACGCAACGGGCGGCGCTTCATTCTGGCCGACCGGCCCCTGCCGAATCCCGACTTCGACCGCATCCGCCTGGCGCAGTCGGACGGGGATTCCCGCTATCACAGCCTGCGCATGAGCCTGACGAAGCGGTTCAGCCACTCCTTCCAGCTCCACAGCTCCTATACCTTCTCAAAGTCCACCGACAGCAGTTCCACCTCCATCGGCAGCACCGATTTCGGGGGCTCGGATCGCAGAAGCTACCGCGACCTGAAGGAAGACGCCGTCTCCAGCTTTGATGTGCGGCATAGCTTCCTCACCAATTTTGTTTACGATCTGCCGGTCGTAAGCCTCGCGGGAGCCGCAGGCCGGCTGCTGAACGGGTGGAGCCTGAGCAGCATCCTGCGATTCAATAGCGGCTTCCCCTTCAACTTGAGCGGCGACCAGCCGCGGCAAGGTTCCGTGCGCATGATTTATGTGGAGGGAGCTTCCCTGGACCTGGTCCCGGGCGGCGATCAGAACCCCATCCGCCCGCAGAACCCGGATCAGTACTTCGACGTAAACCAGTTTAGCTGGCCGGGCAATCTCCCCGGCAGGTTCTGGATGGGCACGGTCGGGCGCAATCACATCACCGCGCCGGGCGTGGCCAATATTGACATCACGGTCATGAAGGACACGCCGCTGTGGAAGGAGGCCGCCGAACTGCAATTCCGCTTCGAGATGTTCAACCTGTTCAACCGGCCGAACTTTGCGCCGCCGGCCTCCAATCTCTTCACCAACACCGGGACCCGCAGAACCAACGCGGGCAGGATTGAGGAAACCCGCCTGACCTCCCGGGAGCTGCAGTTGGCGCTGAAGTTGGTGTTCTGAAGATGGCCGCCGCCGGCTTCGCAACGGGCCGTCAGCGGCGAGCGCACAAAGAAAAGCAACAGGCCCGCCCGGAATGGGGCGGGCTTTTTTTTTTTGCGGCAACGATGCCCAGCGGTTCCGAGGAAGTTTCTTCCGCTGTCCCGCAAAGGGCGCCCCCGGCCTGAACCGCGGCTGGCTCCTGCCAGGGAAGCGGGCCGCGCCTGCGGGCGCAACCCGGGGACGCCGCGCTTACTCGCCGGAGCGGTCCCGGTACTTGCCGGTGAACGGAGCAGCGCCCAGTTTGAGGAGCAATTCCGCTGTGGCTTTCTGCTCCCGGGGATTGCGGAAGCGGTCGTCGTAACGGCCGCCGGGGAGTTGACGATAGATCAAGCCCTCGGGGTCGCCCAGGGCGATGCTCAAGGGTGTCTGGCCGTACATGTCTTTGGCATTCAGGTTGGCGCCTTGCTCGGCCAGGAACTGGATCATGTCGTTCCAGCCCAGCAACGCCGCCACATGCAGCGCCGTCCGGCCGTCCTCTTTGGCGGCATTGACGTCGGCGCCCAGTTGCACCGCCAGGCGGGCAGCTTCCAGGGCGCTTTGCTCATCCAGCATGCCCCGCTCAATCCCCAGCCCGGCCGCCACCAGCAGCGCGGAAACCCCTTCGTCGGTCTTCCGGCGCGGATCCGCTCCCCCCTCTACCAGAATGCGCATGGAGGTAACATCGCCAGAAGCCGCCGCCAGAATGAACGGCGTGACGCCGACCAAATCCAACTGGGCATGATCGTTGCCATTGGCGCGGGCGATGGGGGCATAATCGTAGGGCGGAAAATCCCGCGCGATGCGGGCGTTGGGGTCTGCCCCCTTGGCCAGCAGCGCCTTGGCCAGTTCCGGCATGGTGGGCCGCAGCCAGCCGAACCGGTCGGTGGCCGAACGCTTGGCCCCGGCCAGCGCGGTGAGCCCTTTATTCATGGCATAGTGCAATGGAGTAATCCCAAACGCATCCCTGGCGTTGGGGTCGGCGCCGCGCTCCAGCAGGAAGCGCGCCATGGCCTCGTGCCCGCTGGCCGTCGCAATCACCAGCGCCGTGCCGTCCTCCTGCGTCCCCTCATTGACGTCCGCTCCGGCCTCCAGCAGAATCCGCGCCGACTCCACGTCCCCCTGCTGCGCCGCAAACAGCAGCGCCGTGAACCCTCCCGCC
>DATMAF010000226.1:0-2678 GCA_035560315.1 Terriglobia bacterium
CCGCCATTAGCCATGCCGGGGTTCGAGCTCAGATACTTGCCTTGGTTCAGGTAGGCGTAGGGGCCGTCGATCCGTGCTTCGAAAATCGGAACCAGGCCGCCCGTGCTGCTGGTGTTGCGGACAATAATAATTTCACCGTCCGAGGCTTGCCACAGGTAGCGTGCATCGATCGCGGGCGGCCCCGAAAGATTCTGGTAGTCTGCGCCGCCGAAAAGCACCTTGCCGGTAATGCGGCCGCTGAGCTCACCACCTGTGATCGGAATAATGTTGCGGTTGCCGCGCTTGGACGGTCCCACGCGTTGGGATGGCCGCAAGGCGACGGTTTCGACGATCAATTCCGCGCCTGGTTTTTCCTCTGCGCCTCGCATCCGGTTGTTCCATGGCTGGGGCGGCGCATCCGCCGGTCTACCGATGCGGATTGGGGCAGCAGCAGGCGCCGAGGAGACGTCGTAAACGCGTAGGGCCAGCGTACCCGCGTTTTCATCCAGGACGCGGCGGGCGACATACTTTCCGGTGTTGAGCCACTCGGAACTGCTGCCATTGGGGGCCTCGAAGTCCATCACCACACGGATGTCCCCGAATCCCGGCCCCACCCCAGCATTCCGCGAATAGATGTAGTGGCCATCGGCAGTCTGAAAAACCAGAATCTGCTCAACTTCAACCACGCCGTTGGAAAGCGTCAGCTCGAAGTCCAACGCTCCGGCCATCACGGCGCCGTTGAGCCTGGAGCCCGAAACCGTTCCTTCCAGGCCCACGGCCACCCGGCGCATCCCGAACGGCGTTTTGCCGACCATGGCCAGCCGATCAAGCTTCATCCGGACTTCAAAAACAAGTGCGCCGCTTTCAGGGTTCGGAATGCCGCCTTTCATTCCGCAGTCCCATGATTCGTGGGGGATCAGGGAAGCCGCGCTCTGTGCGCGGGCGGCCGGACGGGCCAGCCATGCGGCGCCGGTGGACAGCAAGAAACTACGCCGGTTGTGGTTCATGGCTCTCAGGGCCGGTTCCTGAAACGGTCAAAGAAGTCGAAGATCGCTGGCAACACCAGCGGCACCATGCGCCCGTGGTCGGCATCCACTTCCAGGTGTTCCAACTGAAAGCCCTGCTCCTTCATCCACTTTTGCATGGCCCGGCTGCCTTCAAGCGAAGGGGTTGCGCCAGTGCCCTCGGTCATGAAGATGGGCAGGGTGCGAATGCGATCCCAAGGATAAGTAGCCTGCTCGACGAAGGGGCCGGACATGGGAGCGATGGCGCGCCAGTATTCGGCGTACTTAGCGCCGAGATACCAGGTCCCGCCGCTGCCCATGGAATGACCCATCAGGAACATTTGCGACCGCTCTACCGGGTATTCATATAAAACCATTTCCAGAACGTTGATGACGTCTTGCTCGCTGCCTTCCAGAGTCTGCACATTCTGAACGCACGCGGTGGCGCGCTGCTGGGCGGCGGCTTCCGCTTGACCAAAGACGGCCGGCAGGCGCAGGCAGGTGCCATAGGCGCCCAAGGGGCTCCAGCCAAGCGGCGAAACCAGCAGATAGCCGTGCGTTTCGGCAAGCTTCAGAAGCTGCTTGTCGTTGGCGTCCAGATACCGGCTCTCGTTGCTGCCGCCGCCATGGAGCATCAGCACCAGAGGCAATTTCGATTGGCCGTCCCAGGAAGTGGGCACATAAAGGCGGTAGGGGACATCGGTTTCAGTTGCAGGAAAGCGGTAGCTGCGGCGCTGATCGCCCTTGGCCTGCCAGCCCGGGCTGCCGGGCTGGGCCAATGCTTGCGCCAGCTGCTGAGACTGAGCGATCTGGGCCTTGGGCTCCAGCTTAGTTCCGAAGGCAATCAGGCCGCTGTTTTGGGCCGCCGCCGGAATGAGGAAAACCGCAAGCAGCGAAAGCGTCTTGCGCATGCCCTGGAATTCTAACAGCGTTCCGAGTGGCCCGCAAGCCAGCTGTATCCGTCATGATGCAGGCCAGCGATTCTGTCACCAATGGAAGGAGATGGTGACATTGAGTCAGAAGTCATTACAACGAATCAAGGTGATCGAGGGCGTGGTGGAAGGGCGGCTGACGGTGAGCCGAGGCGCGGAACTGTTGCAGGTGAGCCGGCGCCAGGTCCAGTTAATCGGACCTTATCGCTGGTCTACATTGCCGGCCGTGCGCAGGCCGATGGTGGGCAGGTACTCGCCCAGCAACCGGCGCTTCCACCAGTGGCCGGTTTCCCGGCGTTCGGCGATCGTAGTGAACCGGTAATCGTACAGGCGGGCGCGGATGTAGCGCGGCGGGTGGTCCGGGAAAGGATTCGTCTCCAGCAGGGAGAGGACATCGGGCGAGCCCTCCAGCAGGCGCTGCGCCAAGCCGACGATCCAGGGTTCGCTGCGGAAGTCGCGCAGGGCCGCGAACCACATCTGCCAGTCCAGACGTGGCTGGTGGGGCGCTGCCCAGCGCGGGGCGCGGGCCAAGTCGCCGGGCTTGTAGCGGAACTCGTAGGGCAGCCAGGTCACGTCGTCGTCCGAGCCTTCGATCACGATCTCCGGGCGCGAGGTGGTCATCACCGCGAACAGGCCGTAGGAATTGACCATCTGGAACGGCGAAGTGTAGCGCAGCGCGGCTTCCAGCGGAGCCGGCAGGCTGAGGGCGATCTGTTCGACGATGCGCGCGATGCCTAAGGGAAACAGCGTGGCGGTGAGCAGC
>DATMAF010000227.1:0-10198 GCA_035560315.1 Terriglobia bacterium
GTCTCGGGCCGGTCGGTGAACACCCCGTGCTTGGACTGTCCGTAGTTGGCGTTCAAGACGCGCATGCCGCCGATGAGAACCGTCATCTCGGGAGCCGTCAGCGTCAGCAGTTGCGCTTTGTCCACCAGCAGTTCCTCCACCGGCACGGTGCTCTTCGCCTTCAGGTAATTGCGGAAGCCGTCTGCGAACGGTTCGAGGGGCGCAAAGGAATGCGCATCGGTCTGCTCCTGCGAGGCGTCCATGCGGCCCGGGGCAAAGGGCACCGTCACGTCGTGTCCGGCTTTCTTCGCCGCCGCCTCGACGGCCGCGCAGCCACCCAGCACAATCAGGTCGGCCAGTGAAACCTTCTTCCCATCGGTCTGGGAAGCATTGAACTCTTTCTGGATCGCTTCCAGCTTCTGGAGCACCTTCGCCAGCCGGGCCGGCTGATTAACCTCCCAATTTTTCTGCGGCTCCAGCCGGATGCGCGCGCCATTGGCCCCGCCGCGCTTGTCCGAGCCGCGGAACGTCGAAGCGGATGCCCAGGCCGTTGAGACCAGCTCCGAGATCGACAGTCCGGAGGCGAGAATCTTCGCCTTCAGAGCAGCAATGTCTTTTTCATCCACCAAGGGATGATTGACCGCTGGAATCGGGTCCTGCCAGATGAGGTCCTCTTTGGGAACCTCCGGGCCGAGATAGCGGGCACGCGGGCCCATGTCGCGGTGCGTCAGCTTGAACCAGGCCCGGGCGAATGCGTCGGCGAATTCATCCGGGTGCTCCATAAAGCGCCGCGCAATCTTTTCATAGACCGGATCGTACCGCAGGGAAAGATCGGTGGTCAGCATGGCGGGCGCGATCCGCTTCGAGGGGTCGTGCGCATGGGGGACCGTGCCGGCGCCGGCGCCGTTCTTCGGCTGCCACTGATAGGCTCCGGCCGGGCTCTTGGTCAGTTCCCATTCGAAGCTGAACAGGTTCCAGAAGTAGTTGGTGCTCCATTGGGTCGGCGTCGTGGTCCAGGTAACCTCGATGCCGCTGGTGATGGTATCGGCGCCCTTGCCGGTGCCAAAACTGCTCTTCCAGCCGAGGCCCTGCTGCTCGATGGGAGCCGCTTCCGGTTCGGGCCCTACATGGGAAGCCGGGCCGGCGCCGTGGGTCTTGCCGAAGGTATGGCCGCCAGCGATCAGCGCGACGGTCTCCTCGTCGTTCATGGCCATGCGCGCAAAGGTTTCGCGGATGTCCTTGGCCGCGGCAATCGGATCCGGATTGCCATTGGGGCCTTCGGGATTGACGTAGATGAGTCCCATCTGCACCGCGGCCAGCGGATTCTCCAGTTCGCGGTCGCCGGAATAGCGCTTGTCCTCAAGCCACTGGGTTTCCGAGCCCCAGTAGACGTCCTGGTCCGGCTCCCAGACATCCTCGCGGCCCCCGCCGAAACCAAAGGTCTTGAATCCCATGGTTTCCAATGCGACGTTGCCGGCCAGGATCATCAGGTCGGCCCAGGAGATCTTCCGGCCGTATTTCTGCTTGATGGGCCAGAGCAAGCGTCGCGCCTTATCGAGGTTCACATTGTCCGGCCAGCTATTGATCGGGGCAAAGCGTTGCTGCCCCCGGCCTGCGCCGCCGCGGCCATCGCCGATGCGGTAGGTGCCCGCGGCGTGCCAGGCCATGCGGATAAACAGCGGCCCGTAATGGCCGAAGTCGGCCGGCCACCAGTCCTGGGAATCGGTCATCAGCGCCGCCAGGTCCTTCTTCAGCGCGTAGTAGTCGAGGCTCTGAAACTCCTTGGCATAATTGAAATCCTCGCCCATCGGATTGGACTTGGAAGAATGCTGGTGCAGAATCTCCAGCCGCAGCTGGTTCGGCCACCACTCGGCGTTGGTTTTGGCGCTGGCGACCGTATGCGCCACCGGACATTTCGCTTCAGTTGACACGTTGTTCTCCTCCTTCAGCAGTTAAGATTGCAATCCCTTGCAAGACTATCCCGAATTTCTCATTCGCCCCATTGCCGCCGGCTTCGTCCGCGGGCGGGCCCCCGACTGGCATTGCGGGCAAATGCCGTAGAATTCCATGCGGTGTTCCTGGAGCTTGTATCGAACCAACTTCTGCACCCGGCGGTCCAGGATTTCCTGATAGGGAACGGAAAGGTCCTCCAGGGCGCCGCACCGCAGGCAGCAGATGTGGTAATGGCGCTGCCGCCGCGCCTCATAGCGCGCCGGGCGGTTGCCGATCTTGCGCTCCAGCAACTGGCCCTGCTCCACCAACAGCTGCAAATTCCGGTAGACGGTCCCCAGGCTGATGGACGGAATCTGCTGCCGCGCCCGCTCGTAGACTGATTGCGCCGTGGGATGGTCCCGGCTGTCCTCGACGATCCGGCGGACCAGTTGCCGCTGGAGGGTCGAGCGACGCGCGGGCGGCGGGGTGGCGGGGTGCATCATTAATAATAACAATTCCTATTATTAGAAAAGGCCACCGTCCTGTCAAGCCCCCGGAAAATTTTTCGGGCTCGAACTTTTTGTTCCCGGCCGGGCTTCCCTTCCCTGTCCATTATGGTAGAATGGATTTGCGTTTGTTGCTCTGATAAAGGCGGCACGGATTCGTTATAGGGCTGCAAGACCGCTCTTGTGGCCCTTTTGCTATATAGCAACGGAGGGCGCCGCCGGCGGGCAACAGATAGCTTAAGAAGTTGAGGAACAGCAGTGAGAGAACAGGGCACCGTGAAGTGGTTCAACGCGAGCAAAGGGTATGGGTTTATTCAACGCCAATCCGGGGAAGATGTCTTCGTCCATTTTTCTGCCATCCAGGCGACAGGCTATAAGACGCTGAACGAGGGGCAGGCGGTCGAGTTCGAAGTCGTCACCGGTCCCAAAGGCCTGCAGGCCACCAACGTGGTCAGCTTATAGCTCTGTAAACAGAGCGGCTCCCGGCGGGGGGCTCGCCCTGGCTTTCATCGCCATCGCAGCACCCAACTCAGCTTTTCTTTGGAGCTGGAATGAAGCCGTCGGCTGTTCGTGTGCGCCGACCCTGGGAGCAGCCCGTCTGGAGACCTGCGCCCGGGCAGTCTGCAACCTTTGTTTTCCTGATCCTGGTTCATCTGCTTGCCGTTGTGGGGCTCCTGCTGTATCCCCTCCCCAGCCTGCCGGTGGCTTCTGTCGCGGTCCTGCTGGCCGTTCTCGGCGGACTCGGCACCACGGTGGCCTATCACCGTTGCCTGGCTCATCGCACCCTGCGATTGCATCCGGTTGTGGAACACGGGCTGATTTTTTGGGCCCTGTTCAACGCCTCCGGATCCCCCGCCAGTTGGGTCGCCTTTCACCGCTTGCATCATGCCCGCTCGGACACGCCGGAGGACATCTCCAGTCCGCGGCATGGAGGATTCTGGTGGGCGCATCTGCGCTGGCTGTACCAGGTTCCGCCAGCCGATGCACAGAAGTGGTGCCCCGAACTGTGCCGGCCCGTTTACCGCTTCTGGAGCCGGTCGCAAGCGCCGGTGGTGGCCGCTTCGCTGTTGTGCGGCCTGCTGCTCGGCTGGCAGGGATTTTTCTGGATTGGAGCCATCCGCCTGCTTTACTCCCTCCACATGCAATGCCTGGTCAACAGCCTGACGCACCTTGCTGATTCCCCCGAAGGGGACGCCAGCAGAAACATTTGGTGGCTGGGGCCGTTCCAACTGGCCGCCTGGGGCGAAAACTGGCACCGCAACCACCACGCTGCCGCCGGATCGGCTCGTATGGGCTGGCATTGGTGGCAGGTGGATATCGGTTGGTATTTCATCCGTGGCTTGGAGTGGCTGGGGCTGGCCACGCATGTCAAGCGCCCCCAACGGGGTCTTCCCGCTTCGCTCACGACTTCCGCTTCCCTCTGAATGCCGCGGCAAGAGCAGCCCGCCTTCCGCCGCTTGTTTCTCCGGTAACCGTTAACGGGTCGCACGGCCCGTCACTCTGCCCCGGTCCACGCGGCGACTGGTATCGTGGCCGGGTTCGCGCCAGCGCATTCCCGCTGTAGCCGGCAATCTCTCAGGCTGCGGCGCTTTGAGAAGCGGGCGCATTTTTTCAGCCCTCCCCTAGAATTGGAAAACTTTCGTGCGTTGCGGAGGTTTTCCATGGATTCGCGCCTGAGCCGAATTATCGAATTGCTGACCAGCAATCCCGCCGAGCGGCGGCGCTTGCCGCAACTGGCGAAGCAAAGCGGCGTCAGCATTCGCACTCTGGAGCTGCTGTTCAAAAAGGATACAGGCAAGCCGTTTTCCGCTTTTTACCGCGAACTGCGCATTACGCTGGCGAAAAAAATGCTGGCGGGAACGCAGTGGCCCGTGAAGGTGATCGCTTCCCGCCTGGGGTACAAATCGGTCGAGGTGTTCTGCCGTGATTTTAAACGCGTCAGCGGCGCAACCCCTCTCGAATTTCGCAGCCGCCGCCGAAAAGCTAGTTTGCAGAAAAAGTCAATCGAATGTCGTTGACGTTGCCGCCGGCGGACGGTTAATTTGGCCGCCAGTCGGAGCCGCGATTCACTCAGGCGGCGGGTTTCGTCGAGGAGGGTTGCCGAATGTCGTTGCGTGGTTTGCTGCTCGCTATGATGGCCGCCGCTCCGCCGTTTGCCGCTGCTCAAGCCTCCGCCTCCAGTCCGCAAGCGATCCAGATTTTGGAGCAGGTGCTCAGCGTATCGGGCGCCCGGGCGATGCCGTTGCAGTCCTTCACGGCGCAGGGAACGATTACGTACTATTGGGCAGGCCAGCCGGTGCAGGGATCTGCCACCGTGCGGGCGCGCGGCGGTGAGGAGGTCCGTCTGGATGCGCAGTTGCCGGACGGCCCGCGTTCGGTTGTCTTGAGCCGCCGCGGGGGTGCCCGCAAGGGGTCCGATGGAAAGCGGACGGCGATTCCCTCCCACAACGCTGCGGGCGCCGGCTTGCCGGCGCTTCCCTATCTGTTCCTCTCCTCGCTGCTTGCGGATGCCAACGCCCAGGTTGTTTATCTGGGGGAGGAATCCCGCGAAGGGCGCCGGGAGCATCACGTGCAGCTCGTCCGCCGCTTTTCCAAGGAGACGGATCCGGACGGCATCGCGGCGGCCTTATCCCGTTGCGACATTTTTGTGGACGCGAACACCCTTCAGGTCCTGCGGATCGAGGACCGGATACACCCGGTGCAATCCGCCCTGGAAACATATCCCCGTGCGATTGAATGGGAAGCCTACACGCCCATTGGCGGCATTGCGGTTCCAACGATCGTGCGGGAGAAAGTGGGCGGACAGACCACCTGGGAGTTGCGCATCTCCACGGTTCAGTTCAACTCCGATCTTTCGGACGACGAGTTTTCGCTGCCAGAATGACCGGCCGGTTTCCTCAGTCCGATGCCTTTCCTTCTCCTGCTCCCGCGCGGGCGGCAGAACCGCCGGCGGGCAGCAGGAGCCGTTCAGAGGCCCTCGCTATGCTGCGCCTGTGTGCTCAAACCCTCGCTTCACTGCTGTTCATCGCCTGCGGCACGGTGGCGCTGCAGGCGCAATATCTCCTGGAAGTGGGCTCGCCGACGTGGGCCACCAAGGAATCCGTGCCCCTGGGGTTTATCAATCTGGCCAACGGGAACTTGCATATCGAGATCCCGATTGCGGAAGTGCCGCAGCGCGGCGGGCGGCCGTTGATTGCGAAGATGGTCTATGACAGCCGCATCTGGAAGATTGTGGACACCGGCGCCAGCCTGAGCTGGCAGCCAACCAACGCCGGCGGAACGCCCGGCACACCGCTGGATCCTCCCGGGTGGAAGTTTCTCACCACCACCAACGCGGTCCTCACGATGGACACCATATTGCACCAGTGCAGCGTCGGGGAAACGACGTATTACTGGACGCAGTACCAGAACTACCGCTTCCTGGATTCCAGCGGCACCTGGCGCCGGTTCCCGCTCTATGAGGAAACCAGCGTTCCCTGCCACGCGGCGGGGACGGGAACCGCCGCCGGCCCCTCGCTGGACGCCACCGGATACTGGATGAATGGCACGCAGGAGGTGATCGCGCCGGACGGCACCAAGGAATATTACCGCGGGGCGCCCGGCTCCATCGACCGCTGGAAAGACGCCAATGGCAACTACATGCAGCAGGGCGCCAACGGGATGCCCATTGACACCCTGGCCCGCATGCCGCTCCAGAAATCGGTCATCGGAAACAACGAGATCGACTACACGGTGCTCACCTCGCAAGGGTCCTCCGTTTACAAGCTTTACTTCGATGCCCTGATCACGGTGAGCACCTCGTTCGGAGTGCCGGGAGTCACCGAATACAGCGGCGGCTGGTACACGCTCCGAAAGATCGAGCTGCCCGATGGCAGCTCCTATCAGTTCGCCTACGAATCGCCGAACGGTCACGGCTTGCTTCGCGCCATCACGCTGCCAACCGGAGAAACCGTCACCTTCACCCACGCCAACTTCACCGACGCGCAGGGCAATACCAATCGGTGGGTAAACTCCCGGACCATGGGCGGCGGGACGCAATCCTTCCTGCCGGCCGTTTGCGGCAGCAACTGCAACCAGATGACCGTCGCGCGCCCCAACGGGGATGAAACGGTATATACCTTCAGCCTGAACAACGGGGCGTGGAACACCCTCATCCGGGCCTACAGCGGCCCGGCCGCTTCCGGCGCGCTGGCGGCGACGGTGCAGTACGACTACGACACGACCCTGGCGGATCCGGTCTTCGGAGGCAGCGCCTTCGTCCGGCGCCTCCGCACGACGACCACGCTGCCCGGTCCCTCCGGCGACATGGTGAAAAAAACCGAAGGCGAATACGACACCTTCACGTATTCCTATCGGGGAACCAACTATACGGGCAGCCGGGGCAACTTGCTGACCATGCGGGAGCACGGCTACGGCGAGGGCAGTCCCGGCGCGTTGCTGCGGCAGACTGTGCTCGAGTATCTGCATGACGTTGACGCCAGCTACGCGGCCAAGAACATTGTCCGGCGCCTTCGGAAAGTGCAGACAAAAGACGCTGGCGGAACAACCGTCGCGGAAGCCATCACGTTGTTTGACTCCACCCCGCTCACGTCGGTGACCGGCGTCACACAGCACGATGATGTCAACTTTGGCGCCGGCTACCTTCTGCGGGGCAACCCCACCGTGATCCAGCGCTGGACAGGAACCAGCTACCTGGCGACGACTTACACCTATGACACGACCGGCCAAGTCGTCGCTGTGGCAGACCCCAAGGGAAACGTAACGCAGATCAGTTATGCCAATAACTTTTACCTCGACAACGGGGCAAATCCTCCGGCGCCCTACTCTCCCGCCCCGCCTCCCACCAATGCCTTTGCGACCCAGGTGATCTCCCCGTTATCCGGCAGCCGGTCGTATGGGTATTATTATGGCAGCGGGAAGCGCGCCTTTTCCAAGGATCCCAACAATGTGACCACCTATTATCACTTCCAGGACCCGCTGGACCGGCCGACGCGGAAAGATTTGCCCGGCGGAGCCTGGGTGCAGAATCAATTTCCAAGCGCGACCGGCATCGTGCACACCGCCACGGTGGCGGGCGGGAACTTCCAGGATCAACACGCCAAGGATCCGCTCGGCCGTTTTGCGTCCGGTTCGGTCAACGACCCCGAAGGGACCACTTATGGCGAGTCTCTTTATGACTCTTCCGGCCGCTTGTTGACCGTGACGAGCCCGTACCGGTCCGTCTCCGATCCGACCTATGGATCGAATAGCTTCCAATATGACAGTCTCGACCGGCTGACGCGGTTGACATTGCCTGACGGCAACTACACGGAAGCATTCTATGGAGCGGCGGTGGGGGCGGCCGGCGGAAGAACCACGCAGATCTGCCCGCCCGACGTATACGGCATGGGGTATCCAACGCTTTTCAAGGACGAAGCCGGCAAGCTGCGCCAGAGCTGGCAGGATGCCCTGGGCCGCTTGATCGAGGTCGATGAGCCGGACGCGACGGGAGCGCTGACGCTGGAGACCTGCTCGAAATACGACGTGCTGGGGAATCTCATTCAAGTGGATCAGGGCAACCAGACGCGGCTGGCGGTCTACGACGGCCTGTCGCGCCTGGTTTCGGAAACCACGCCCGAAGGAGGCACCGAGACGTTCCATTACACCACGGCGGGCGGAGCGCTCTGTGCCGGCGACGCCCGGGCGGTGTGCCGGGCCACGGACGCCCGGGGAGTCACCACCACCTACACCTACGACGCCGAGAACCGCCTGACCGGCAAGAGTTACTCCAATGGAGACGCCCCCGTCGCTTACTATTACGACCAGACCAGCTACAACGGCCTGACCATCACCAACGGCAAGGGCCGCCGCACCGGAATGAGCGATGGATCGGGACAAACCGCCTGGAGCTACAATGCCGGCGGGGCCGTGCTGGCCGAGCGCCGCACGATCGCGGGTGTCACCAAAACGATCTCCTACACCTACTTCGCCGACGGCTCGCTAAACCGGATCTATTACCCCAGCGGCCTGGTCGTGGGACACACCTATAACACCGCCAAGCGGCTGACGCAGGTCTCCTGCTTGTCCTTCCACTGTTCGGGAACCATGTTTGGCGGCGCCGCCTCGTACAGTCCCTTCGGAGCCCTGGCCAGCCTGACTCTGGCGGTCAGCGGCAGCCTTCCCAACGGGATCAGCAGCACGTTCACCTATAACAACCGCTTTCAGCCGGTCAACATCAAGGCCACCCGGAACAACGGGACGGTGACCCTGCTCGATTTGACCTATAACTTTCTGCAAGCCGGCGGCAAAAATAACGGGACGGTCACGTCGATCACCAACAACCTCAGCGCCGGGCGCAGCCAGTCCTTTACGTATGACGAACTCAACCGCCTGAAAACGGCCCAAAGCCAGGCCAACTCCGGAGCCGACTGCTGGGGCCAAAGCTTCAGTTACGACCGGTATGGAAATCTGCAATCGATCACCGTCACCAAATGCAGCGCCCCGACGCTGAACCTGTCGGTGGACACGAAGAATCAGATCACCAACACGGGGTTCAGCTACGACCTCTCCGGGAATCTTACGGCGGATGGATTTTCCACCTATACGTGGACGGCCGAGGACCAACTGGCTGCCACCAGCGGCGTCAGCTATCTCTACGACGGGGATCATCGCCGCGTCAAGAAATCCAACGGGACGCTGTATTGGTATAACCCGCAGGGGGAGCTGCTGGCCGAAAGCGACTTGAGCGGCAATCTCCGCTCCGAGTACATTTATTTCAACGGGAGGCGGATCGCCCGGCGGGACGTGCCCTCGGGCAATACCTATTACTATCTGACCGACCATCTGGGGTCCGCCCGGGTCGTGACGAATTCCTCCGGGGTCGTGGTCGAAGAGTCGGATTATTATCCTTTTGGCACGGAGCGGGTCATCACCGACACGATGAACAACTCCCTCAAGTTCGCCGGCATGGAACGCGACGCCGAGAGCGCCCTGGATCACACCCTCTACCGGAAATACTCCGCCTCGCTGGCTCGCTGGCTTTCCCCGGATGTGCAGCGCGGCGAGCCACGGAACCCGCAGACGCTGAACCGCTATCCCTATGTCCTGAACAATCCGGGCATGCTCACCGACCCGCTGGGCGACTCGCCCCGCGATGACCCCTATCTCTTGGGCTGTTTCCCCGACCCGTTCTTTGAACAGTTCACCGATATGGGCTGCGGCTGGGATCCGGAGGAGGACCCCTGCCCGCCGGGCTTTGAGCCGATCTACGGGGAGCGGAGTCCTTTTTACGGAGGCCACGCCATCGAAACGTTCCAATCGCTGCTGGAGTACTTTGGCCTCCGCCTGACCCCCTATGCCCCGGGCGTTCTGCAATACGAACTGGGACCAAACGGCATCAACATCAGCATGTCGGAAGCCGATTTCCGGATGCTGCAATCCTTCAACCCGGTGCTGACCGAAGCGATTCCCTACATCATCGCGGGCGGCCGCGTGCTGATCCAGTTGCTTCGTATGGCCACCGTGGCGCTGCTCGCCAACCTGCTGGACAGCCTCATGATCACGTGCCACCACAACGGGGGAAATATCGTCGAGGAAAATCCGCGCACCCGGACTTGCACCTACGATTGCGATGACGGCAGCACGTTCCACCTTACGGGCGTGCCGATCACCGAACCGTGTCCAAATCCGTTGATCCGCATCCGATCCATTTTTGTGTCGCAGTAGCACTGCATGGAAGAAACGGTGTTGATTCGGGAAACGGAATGGTCCCGAGAGTACCGCATCGGGACGCGGCGGTTCCG
>DATMAF010000228.1:0-10648 GCA_035560315.1 Terriglobia bacterium
CCAGGAAACCGCTGGCGTCCAGTTCCTTCATCAGGCTGTCGTCGTAGAAGTCCTCGGGCTTATATTTGCGGGCTTCGTTGGAATCCCACAGCATCAGAGTGTTCTTGATGCCTGCCACGCAGGGGTAGGGCTTGCGGGGCATCTCCTTTCCGGAAGCGTAAATCATCCCGGCAAATTCCCGGTCCTTCATACCGTGCCACTTGGCCATCACCTGGATCGCCAGCTCCCGATCCTTGTGGAACAGAGCAATGGCTTCGGCCGTGGCTTTCAGGAAGCGGAGCGCGGCTTCGCGGTTGCGGGGGGATTGCAGCCACTCCCGCTCCACCCGGACGCTGCTGCCGGCGATGGACTCATTCCACTGCCGCAGGTCATACAACGGCTGATACCCCGCCTTGCGCGCCGCCGCGTAGGGAACTTCGTAGGCCACGAAGGCGTCCACCAGCCCTTGGTCCAGCGCTTCATGCGTCCAGGCATTCGACATGATGGAGAGGTCCATCACGCGGTCCCAGCCCATCTTCTTGGCCAGCATTCGGGCGATGAAGTCGGTCATGGCGCCGGGGCCGGAGATGCCCAGCCGCTGGCCCTTCAGATCCTCCAGGCGGTTGATGCCGCGCCGCGCCACGATGTGCCAGCGCACCACGCAGTCGGTGGTTGCCAGCAGGATGCGCTTGTACGCCCGGGCGTTGGTCAGCACCGAGACCATCATGGGGGTGCCGCCGTCCACGCTGATGTCGGGCCGTTCCGGCCGCTCGATATCGACATTGATGCCGCCTTCGGCGTGCGGCATGCCCCACTCATCGTCCACGTCCGGCATCCAGAGCTTCACCTCCAGGCCATGCTTCTGGTACAGGCCCTGGTCCGCCGCGATCACAAAGGGCAGCTTGTTCAGCGAGCGGTTGAGTAGATCCACCGTGAGGGGGATCACCTCGGGCTGCTGCTGGGCCCGAGCCAGACCGCTGCTCATCGAAATTCCAAGCAACACGGCGAATCGTGCGGCAAGCTTCCTGTGCATCGGCTTTCTCTTCATGGAATCGCTCTCTCTTACGGATGGCTGAGGCCGGCTACTGGTAGAGCCGGTCGATGAAGCCGCTGGCGTCCAGTTCCTTGATGAGGCTGTCGTCGTAGAAGTCGGTGGGCTTGTGCTTGCGCATCTCGTTGGAGTCGAACAGCTCCATCGTGTTCTTGATGCCGTCGTAGCAAGGATACATCTTGCGGGGCATGGCTTTGCCCTCTTCATAAAGGAGGCTGGCAACCTCGCGGGGAACGCCGTGCCAGCGCTGCATGATCTCCAGGGTTTGCTCGCGGTTTTTGTGATACACCGCCATCCCTTCCAGCGTGGCCATGAGGAAACGCTTGGCGATCTCTCGCTTGGCCGGGTCCTTCAGCCAGGACGCTTCGGCGCGGATGCTGTTGCCGGCGATGGAGGTGTTCCACTCGCTGGTGTCGGCGAGCACCGGATAGCCTTTCTGCACCGCCGTAGCGTAGTAGCGCTCGTCGGCCACAAAGGCATCGACCAAGCCCTCGTCCAGCGCCGCGGTGGTCTGCGCATTGGACATGATGGAAATATCCTGCTCATGGTGCCAGCCCATGCGCTTGGCCAGCAGGCGCGCGACAAAGCTGGTCATGGCGCGGGGATTGGAGATGCCCAGGCGTTTACCCTTCAGGTCCTCCAGGCGGGTCAGACCCTTGCGGCCGATGATGTGCCAGCGCACCGAGCAGTCGGTGGAGGCCAGGATGACGCGCTTGGGGTAGCGGGCGTCGGTGGTCATGTTGTTGATCATCGGCGTGCCGCCGTCGATGCTGAGATCGGGCTTCTCGGGCCGCTCCACCGTGATCTCGATGGCGTTGGGGTACTCCGGCTCCGGCATCCAGAGTTCCACGTCCAGGCCGTGTTTTTTGTAAAAGCCCTGGTCCTGCGCGATGATCAGCGGAATCTTGCTGACCGCGCGGGTCAGCAGTTCGATGCGAATCTTGGGCAGCGCCTCCTGCTGGCCAAACGCCGTGCGGGCGGCCAGCAGCGCCGCCAGCCCCGCTCCGAGCGCGAGAAAACGCCGGTTCTTCATGATCTCCCCCGCTGGGACTCCCGGCCGGCGCCGGGAATTCCCTATCGGTAAAGGCTGTCGATGAAACCGCTCTCGTCCAGTTCCCGGATGTAACTGTCGTCGTAGACATCCTCTGGCTTCAGCATGCGCATGCCGGCGCTGTCGTACAGCTCCATGACCTTTTTGATGCCTTCGACGTTGGGATAGGGTTTGCGCGGCAGCTTGGCCATGTCGCGATAGAGCAGTTCCTGCTGTTCGCGGTCGGTGATCCCGTACCAGGAGGAGATGGTCTTGAACACCGCCTCCTTATTTTGCTTCAGCAAGGCGATGGACTCCACCGTGGCGCGCAGGAAGCGGCGCACGATGTCCGGATTGGCCTGCGCCCACTTCCGGGAGACCGTCACGCCGGAGCCGGGAATCGGGATGTTGTACTGGCTCAGGTCCACCAGCGCCTTGTGGCCCCGGGACAGAGCCATCGTATAGACCAGCTCGTCGGCCACGAAGGCATCCAGGGTGCGGTCTTCAAATGTGTCCAGAGCCAGGCCGTTTTCATACAACGCAATGTCGAACACCGGGTCCCAGCCCATGATCTGCGCGAAGGCCAGGGCTTCGAAATGCGTCATGGCGCCGTAGCCGGAGTATCCGATCTTTTTTCCCTTCAGCTGTTCGGGACGGGTGATCTCCGGCTGCGCCACAATGTGCCAGCGGACGACGTGGTCCGTGCTGGCAACAATGATGCGGTCGCCGGCCAGGGCATTGGTGGCGCGGTTCACCGTCAGCGGCGCGCCGCCTCCGATGCCGAAATGGACTTGACCGCCTTCGCCCTGCCCGATCTTGTCTTTCGGGATATTGACGTAGGCCCTGGCAGCGCGCGCGGCGGCGCCCGCCGTGATGAACTGCTCCACTTCCAAACCGTGCTTGCGGTAAATGCCCGCGTCCTGCGCCAGCGTGAAGATCAGCTTGTTCAGCGAAACGTCGCCCAGGCTGACGCGCACCTTGGTGAGCTGCTGCGCTTCCAGCGGACGGCCGATGCCGGCCGCCAGCACGCATACGGCCAGCAACAGCGATTTGCGTATGGTTTTCACGATCGATCTCCCTTCCCAAAAATCAAAGCCGCGCCGTCTGCAAGCGGTGATACCGATTTGCGCCACCGCTCCCAGCCCGTCGCGGCTCGGAATTCGTTTCCCTCCAGCCAGGCCCCCTGGTTTGCCGCGGAGTTCCGCTGTCAGCGAGCGAAAACTTGCTGTTAATGCGAGAAGAAGAAGCAGGTTGCTTCCGGCATCACGTCCAGGGCTTCCACGCGCACCAAGCCCGTTTCTGTCCCGATCGCGGCCACGGCAACCGGCGCGTTGCCCACCGCTTCCGCGGCGACCACCGTGGGAACCAAGCGGATGATAAAGGGCTTGGCGTCCAGCGAAACCTGAAACAGCAGATAGGCGAGCAGGCCCTCCGGCAGACCCTCCGGGGGCGCTGGATCGGGCAGTGTTGCCGTCACGCGCAGCTTGGAGCGCTTGAGGCCTTTGTCGTCCGGCGACCCTTCGGTCACGGACGTCTCGATCTTGGCGTTGACCTGCTCAGCGGCCAGACCGAGGGAGGATTTTTGAAAGCTCAGATTATTGCTCACATACTCGATTTCCGCCGTCACCGAGCGCAGCGGCATCTTCGGATCGGGCGTGAAGTAAAACGGCATCATCAGGCTGGAGCCCGGCGTGCCGGTTAACTCCGCCAGTCCCACCCGCGGAACCGTTTGGGAAGCGGTTTCCTGGGCGGCGGCGCTTCCTACCGCGCCGGCGATCATCAGCCACGCCGCCAGCCATCGGCCCGCCAGCCATCGAGCTCTGGAACTGCTGCTGCAACCGAAACGATCCACTCTTCTCCTCCTTCTGTCTTCCGGCAAGCAGCCCACCGCCCTCGGCGCGCAGTCGCCGCTCTCGCGCCGCCCCCTCCACCTTGCGACGGCGCCGCCCGTTCAACTTGTGCCGCCTGAAGACGGTACGGGGTTGCGCTTCAGAACATCTCCGGGAAGTAGAACGTGAGCACCGAATTCAGCCGCTTGTCGCTCATGATGATGCTCTTGTTCTTGACGTCCAGGGTGGTTCCCCGAGGCATCTCCAGAATGCCGTTCGGCCCCGCAATTCTCCACAGCGGCGGATTGTCTCCGCCCTTTTCGTAGCTCCAAATTCCGAGATAGGAATCCGGCCCGGAAAGATGCTCCCCGGTGGGGCGGTTGGTGGCGATAATCAGCTTCTTCGGGGGGTAGACGCTGAACGGTCCCCCCAAGCTGCGCGGACCGCTGAGCGAGAGCTTCGGCTTGGTGTCGCCGCTGGACATGCGGTCGAAAACCAGAAAGCGGGTGCCCCCTCCTCCGCTGCCGAAGCCCCCGCCGGTCGACACGATGATCAGGTCATTGAGGGGATCGGCGGCGACGGCGCCGGCATTCATCCGGGCCTCCTTGCTTTCAATCACGCGTATCGGAGCGACATTGCCGTTTGCCCTGCGATCGAACACCAGCACATGCCCTTCCGGAACGTAGATCTCGTTGTGGACGGCATCCACGGCCAGCCGGTCGGGAGCCTCCAGGCGAGTATTGGATCCCTGGATCACCCGGATGGGCGGCACTTCGCCGTTGGCGTCCCCCCGGAAGGTCAGGATGGCCTGGGCGAACTGCTGCGGGACCACAAATTCGTCGTGAATTTCATCGTAGGCGATGGCATGCATGGTGCGGCCCAGCAGGGTCTTCTGGCCTTCAATTTTCCGTACCGGCTTTGCGTTCTGGTCCGCCAGCCTGGCGAACACCGCAATCTGCGGATGCGCCACTCAGTTGGGAACCAGGATCTGTTCCCGCTTGGTGTCATAGGCCACCGGGTGCGGATTGCCGATGCCCAGCGCGGGCTGATCCAGCGGGCCGCTGCGAATGATCCGCTTGGGGGCCACGTCGCCGGAGGCATCGAGCGGATAAACGGTGGCGGAGTGGTTCATGAAGTTGGCCGCCCACACTTCGTTGTTCTTCTTATCCACCCACACCCCGGTGGGACTGGCCAGGTAGGTCTTGGGCCCTTTGATGACCCGCTTGGGGGCCACGTCGCCGCTATCGGTCACATTGAATACCAGAATGGAGTTGCCCATGTCGTTGGCCACAAAGAGTTCCCCGCGCTCCTCGTCAATCGCCAGACCGGTGGGCCAGTTGAACTGCGTCTTGGGACCCTGGATGACGCGCAGCGGACGGGCATTCCCTTTCGCCTTGATGTCGTGGACGACGATGGACGGCGGCAGGCTGCGGCCGGAGCCCGGCACCGCCTGGGAACGCTCCAGCGGCCAGTTCTCCCTTTCCGGCTTCTCGCCGGGATCCAGCGGGCGGCGGGAGCTTACGGCTCCGTGATTGGCGATGAAAATCCAGCCATTCTTGGTGTCCAGCGCGATGCCATGCGGGTCGGCCAGCCCGGTGGCATCGCCCTGCAACAGCCGGAGCGGAGCCTCATCGCCCTGGGCGTATTTGCGCATGACGATCATGGCGCTGTCGTGCTGGAGCGTCAAAAACATCTCTTCGGCCTGTTCATCCACGGCGATCCCAAACGTGCCGTGCGGCGTATAGACTTCCCGCGTGGGCGGGACATCGCCCTTGGCATTGCGGTCGAAGATCACCAGCGTGTCGACGGTGTCGTTATTCACGGCGTAGATATCGCCGTTCTTGGGATCAATGTAGAGACCGCACTGAAACTCGATCTTGGTGTGCAGTCCGGCGATAACCCGTTTGGGCTCGGACATTGCGGCGGTGGGAGGGGTGTTGGTTGTTCGGTCGTACACCATGATCTGGAACAGATTTTCATCCGTCATGACCACTTCGTTGTTGATGGGGTCCACCGCCACGGCGCTGAAAGCGGCGTAGGGATCGCGAATCCACCGCACCGGCCGCATCGAGGGATAATCCTTGGTCCCGACGAACGTGGCCGCGGCGCGTTCTTCCTGCCGCTGGAGCAGCGCAGCGTAGAGCGAACCGCCCTCCGAGGCGCTGGCCGGAACCCATTGGCACATCTCTCCGTCCACGTTCGGGAGCGGCACTGCGGAAACCAATTGGGCTTGGCCGGTGGGTTTCCGGGAAAGCGCGGAGGCGCCGATGCTGCCCTCATTGAAGGAGGCGAGAAACACCGCCATTCCCACCACTGCTGACATTGCCAGAAACAGACCTACCCTTTTCTCGGAGCGTGATCCTTTCGCCATCCCGTCCTCCCGTGCTCGAATTGCTTGATCCTGCTGATTACCTGTCAGTTAGACGCAGTGTAACAGATGCCGGTTTCTTCCGCCAGACGGATTCGGCAGGGGTTACAGGCTGCCGTAAACAACTCTGCCGCCGACGATGGCCGCCTCCACGCCGATCTTTCCAATCTGATCCTCCGGGACCGTCAGGTAATCGGCGTTGAGCACCACCAGATCGGCTAATTTGCCCTTTTCAATGGAGCCGAGGGAACTGTCCTCGGCGATGTAGCGGGCCGCCCACAGGGTGACCATCCGCAGCGCCGTGGGCCGGTCAATGGCCTGGTCCGGCCCCCAGAGGCGTCCCTGCTGGTCGCGCCGCGTGATGTAGCGTTGCAGGACCGGGAAACCCGCTCCTTCGATGTGCACGCGGAAGCCCTTCCGAATCAGGGTGGGGACGGGCTGGATGTCATGAATCTTGTCGCCGTATAGCTCCACCGCCTGCGCCGGCCGTTGCCACATTTTTCCCAGCCCGCGGCGGACGTCGTGCTTCAGCATCAGTTCCTCATTCTTAGGATGCCAGAACAGGTTGTGATCCATGCCGAAGGGCTTCCAGGGCTTCAGGACCATGTCCGGTTGGGTCATGGCGTCGTTGATCGACTCCAGCCAAAGCTGCGTGGCGCCGTCGCCCACGTTGTGGATGCCGGTGGTGTTGTAGCCGTAGCGGGCCGCCACCATGACATTGTTCCACTCCGTGTATTCCTTCGGCACCTTGGTGGTCTCCCACATCTCCGGATGCGGGCCGTAACCGATCCACTTGTTCTCGCCGTGGGGGGCAAAGGCGTAGCCGCCGGAACGCAGCTTGGGCTCCAGAGTCAGCGCGCTGCCGATGTCGGCATTGCCGTCGGCGGAGGCCAGGCCCGCGCCCACGATCTTCACCATGTCGCCCAGTCCGAAATCAATGATGTTGCCCAGCCGCCTCAGAAAGGCCTCGGCATAAGGGTTCTGCCGCAGAAAGTCGTGCGAGGCAAACAGGCGCATGGTGAGCTCGTTGCGCCGGTACAGCACGTTCACCACCGAGAGCGCGTAGCCTTGGGTGTGCGCCACCATCGAGGTGATGCCCTGCTTATGCTGCTCGAGGAACATTTTCTTCTGTTCCTCGAGGGCGGCCTCATCGATGACCGGCCAGGGGCGCAAATCCCAGCCCACGATGCCGGTGGCCTGCCCGTAAATCTGGCCCGTGGGGCGCCCGGAGGCGTCCTTGATGATGGCGGGATGCTTCTCCCCCAGCGGCATCCGCTCCACCAGCTTCGCCAGCATCAGCGAGTTCACCACCATGTCGGAGGAGGTGATGCTCATCGCCAGCGGATTTTTGGGGCTGATGGAGTCCAGATCCTGGCGCGTCATTTTCAGCGCGTCCATGCTCTCTTCCGGCACCCGGAAGAAGATGTCCTCGCCCGCGGGCCGCGTGGCGACGATGGCGCTCATTTCCTTCAGAATCCCGGCCTTGTCCATGGCCTCAATGCCATCGCCCAGCTTCCGCCCGATCAGCGTGTCTTTGTACAGGTTGCCCGCGATCAGGTCATTGTCGGCGTCCGTTTGCACGAAGCCGGGAACCACCGTGCGGCCCCGCAGGTCAAAGAGCTTGGTTTGCGGTCCCTTCAGCCGCAGCACGTCCTGGTCCGAGCCGACCGCCAGGAACTTTCCATCCCGGATCGCCACCGCTTGCGCGATGCTGAAACTCGCATCCACCGTCAGGATTTTCCCGTTGTGCAGAATGGTGTCCGGGTAGCTGATGAGTTCCGGCGGCACCGCGGTCTGCGCCGCAAGGTAGGGCGTCATGCACAACCAGACAAGCATTGCGAACCATATTTTCCGCATCGGTGTCTCCTGCCTATTTGATGGTTTCCCGGCGGACAGGCCGGCCAGCCCTTCCATCCCCTGGTACCGAGGATACCGAAACTTCGAATGGAATTCCACTACAACCTCTCTGCTTTCGCGCCCCGGCAAGGCGTGTCCGAACGCTTCTCCACGAGCTTCATTTTTTGGGAAGAGCCTTGCCGGTCCGGATCTGGCTGAGGGAGCGCAGGGCCGCGGCGATATCCTGCCGGGCCGTGAACTCTTCCAGGCAATACCGGGCGCGGCGCCGCCAGTTGGGCCGCTCCCGGCTGGTTCCCGGGACGTTCTGCGGGATCGTTTCCCCCCACAGATCTTCCAGGTTGACGAGCAGCATCTTCGCCGGGCTGCGGGCCAGCCACTGCTGGCAGCGGAACATCAAGCCGCTGTCTGCCGGGGAGACGCGTTTTCCCGCCGCGGCGCGCAGAAACTGCTCCAGCGCCCGCCGGATGTTCCGGCGGCGTTGGATTTGTCCGGCGGCTTCGGCTCGGCTGAGCAGGCCCAGCGCCGCCATTTCCCGCAGGTCAATTCCGTCCCAGAAGGATTCAAACGGCGGCATGTCGTGCGTGTTCAAGCTGGCGACCATGTTGGGGGAAACCGGGCGCAAGCACTGCCGGGCAGCCGGCCGCGCCTCGTACTGAAGCACATACATCCGGTGCAGCCCGTGCCGATTCATGGCGCGGGTCACCTCTGGAGGGACCGTCCCCAGGTTTTCTCCCACCACGATGCTCCGGGCGCGATGCGACTCCAGGCTGAGAATGGCATGCAGCTCTTCGGCGGGGTACCGCACATAGACTCCCTGCCGCGCCTCGAAGCCTTCGGGAATCCAGAAGAGCCGGTGCAGCCCCATGACGTGGTCGATCCGCAGCCAGCGGGTGTGGCGAAATTGCTGCCGCAGACAGGCAATGTGATAGGCATAGCCGTCCCCCCGCATCTGCTCCGGACGCGGGGGCGGAAAGGCCCAGTTCTGTCCTTTGCTGAAGAGGGAATCCGGCGGCGCGCCGGTGGCGATGTTCTGCGCGAACAGTTCCTGCTGACTCCAGACATCAAAGCCGGCGGGATGCACTCCCAACGGAAAGTCCAGGTACAGCCCGGTGTCCTTGGCAGCCTCGGAGAGGGCTTCGATCTGCTGCTCGGCCAGCCACTGCGCGTACTGGTGATACTGTTCCGCGGCGGGATCGTAATCGCCCGGCCGCAGATGGCCCTGTCGCAGCCGCGCCGGCCACGCCGTCCAGGGAGCGTTCTGGCGCTCGGTCGCAGCGCGGAAGCGGGCGTACTCCACCAGACGCGGGTGCGCCGCAACATACCGGCGGAACTCGACGGCGCGTCGGGAACGGGATTGCGCCAGCCACCGGCCCATGGCCTCCAGGACCGGCCGCTTCAGCGCCATCGCGCGGCGGGGATCGGCCAGCGGCTGGTTGTGAAGCGCCTCCAGTTCCCGTTCGAAGCGGCGGGAGCGGACCAGGGAGCTGGCGGCGGCGCACAGGGAAAACTCCGGGGCTTGGCGCGGGTCGACATAGACCTCATTCCAAAACAGGCGGCTGGCGGGCATGTAGGGGCTGATTTCGCAGAAGGGATCAAGGAATGCGGCCATCAGCGGCAAGGTGGAAACCACCTGCCCCCCCTCCGCCCGTACCCAGGCCAGGAGCTTTTGCAAATCAGAGAAATCCCCGATGCCCCAACTGCGCTGCGAGAGCAAGGCATAGAGCGGCAGGAAAACGCCCCAGAATCTCCCCGGCCGGCTATAGGAACGCAGGGGAGCCGCAATCAGCCGGGTCTGGAAATCCCCGGCGCGGCCGGAGACCTGAAGCTGATGGTATCCGAGCGGGACACGCCCCGGCAACGGCAGGCGCTTGGTTAGCTGGCGCCGCCCCGCCACCAGGGCGCTCTCGGTGGTCCTGCACTGGGCAAGGTTGGCATCCCATTCCTTGATCCGTCCCGATTCAAAAACGATGCGGCACCGGGCGGGCCCCGTCGCTTTGGCGGCATCCATCCGCAAGCGAATGCCGGGGAGAATTCCGTCCCAGGCTACGGCCACCGCTTCGGCGCCCACGGCCCGCCGGCGCACGCGATCTTCCCGCAGCGCCTGCGGAGCATCCTCCAAGCGATGGACCGGCGCGCCCAGCGCCCGGAGCACCGCCAGCAGCGATTCCGGATGGGCAAGTTGTGTCTGGCGGAAGAAATCCCGGTAGGAAGTCTGGACGCCGTAGGCGGCGGCAAGGCGGTGGAGTGCCGCAAGAGGACCTGAAGGAGGAGACTTCATGATTCCAGCCGCCGGGAGAGAACGGCTCCGCGGGAAATCTGCGGACCAGTTCCCGATTCTAAGTAGGCGCTGTCACCAAAGTCAAATGTCCCGGCTTCTGACCGGAAAACAGCAAGGAGACTCCGCGGTCGCAGGCAGGGAAACGTTCCTCCCTGCCGGGCCTGCGCTCACGGGACACCGCTCCGCGCTACTTGATCTCCTGGACCAGGCGGGCAAGGTGCTTCTGCTGCTGATTCGGCGTGCGCAGCGCCCCCTC
>DATMAF010000229.1:0-9341 GCA_035560315.1 Terriglobia bacterium
CAGGGATATTGTTGTTCGCAATTATGAACGGAACGCCCGCGTTCACGATGTAGGAAAACAGGGTGAACGAATTGAGCCCCGGCCCGCCGTTGGTGAAAGTATAGTCGGCGCCACCGATGCTCATGGTGTCGCCCAGCAGGCTGGTGTCCCCATCATGGTTGTTGTTCATCCAGATGGTGTCGATGATGACGTCGACATCAAATACAAAGCTGAGCGCGTCTCCCGCGGTGGCATTGTCATCGCTGCTTGGATTACACAGGTTGGCAGAGCTGCCGGGTTTGGGGCCGGTCGTGGCGCTACCCAATAGAAAGCTGCACACTCCCAGTCCGCCAAAACCTGAATCCAGATAAGCATAGGCGCCGGTTCCGGCCGCGATGGAGGAGCCGGTAATGGTGAGCGTCCCAAAGCTCAGCGGCACGATCAGACTCGTATAGGCGCTCTCGCCATTGCCTCCCGGGTTGGCCATGGCCACAAAATCGATGGTGTCAGCATTTGCCGCCATCGTGGCGCTCAAGAAAAGAATGGCAATCAGAATTCCCTTAAGGAACTTCACGCTTGGTCTCCTTCCGGTTGTCGTCTTACTTCGCCGCCTTCGAGTATTGCCACTGTTGCGGAGGACACGTCTCACTCGACATTTAGAAAGCCTTCAAAAGTGCTTAGCAATTCAAAGGCCATTCTAACCTGTTTAGAATCAATAGATTATTCGTGCCTAGAAGGAATCCTCCATGGCAAAATAATGAAATTACTTACTGTTTAATCTCATTTCATTGCCACCGAATAGGTCATCCGCACCCGTCTTATCACCCTATTCTGGGCACTACACCGCCCCGGATACCAGGCACCTTCCCAGGCATCCTACCTTGTCCCAGCACGAGACTTCCCCGAAAAGAACGCACACGGGCTGCGGGGATCAGGAAACCGTTGCTTTCTCGTTCGTTGCGAGGATTTCCAGCCTGCGCTCTTTCCTTTTCACAAGAAAGTCGATATGACATAAGAGTGAGAAATTCGGGAACTGGGGGACAATTCATGCTGGCAGGCGAAGGAAAGGGGTTCACCCTGCTGGAACTCTTGATCGCCATGGCGGTCGGTCTGGTGATTATGGCCGTGGCTGTCTCATTGTTCCGGCAAGGGATTGAAGGCATGGACACGGTTACCCAGCGAGTCGAGATGCAGCAGAACGCGCGGACCGGCATCAATTGGATGGCGCAGGACATCTCTATGGCCGGGACCGGCGTTCCCCAAGGTGGAATCCAGCTTCCCTCCGGCGCTGGTTCGCAGGACTCCCGCTTTGGTTGCGACCAAGCGACCTGCTACATCCTGAACAATATCTATGCGGATGACCGCCTCTATCCCGTTACTCCCGGCGACGGGTTGGGGCCTACAATCAATGGGATCACTACGGACACCATCACGCTGATGTACGACGACGTGCGCATGGACTTGGCGCAACTGCCTCTGGTTGACGCCACCCCCAGCGGCAATCAGATACGTATCAATCCCGCTACGAATCCCCCCATCACCGATCCGGCGGTAGGGATTGTCATTGGCGACATCCTATCCATTTGCAACACCAACGGCTGTGCCGCGGGCGTGGTCACCAATATTCCCGGCAACGAGTTCATCGATTTCGCCAACAACGACCCGCTGAACTTCAACCAGCCCTCCGCCGCGTTCGGCAATATCGCTTCGATCCTGGATCCTCCCAATGGCCCCGCCATCCCGGAGACTCGGGCGCGCCGGATCCTGGTGATCACTTATTTCATCAATGTCCCGCCGGGACCGGACGGGGTTGTGGGGACTGCCGACGATTGGCCACCACGGCTTATGAGGCAGGTGAACGCCCATCCGCCCGTCCCGGTGGCCGAGGGCGTCGAAAACTTGCAGGTTACCTACGACATCTTTGACGAGAACCTGGGGGCGGCTACCACCGGGCTGCCCAACGCCAACGGCTTGCCGAACCAGATTCGCAAGGTGACCATCAACCTTGGCGTGCGTTCCCCGCAGCGCGGCGTCTTTAATCGCTCCTTTGAGCGGCTGGCGTTGTCCACCTCCGTCACGCCCCGCAACATGAGCTTTCGCGACCGCTACGAATAGCTCGTCTCCTGCTATTTTGTGGGCATCTGCCGGAGGCGAGGGCTTCGGGGAGGAATCGCGCTTCGATCCGAACATCCGTTCCGCTGTTCCGTGCTCTCACCATCCCTATCCCGGCCGAGCGTTGACGGGGGGCGGAGATTCTCCTAAACTGGAGAGGAATAGACAGCGCGGCAATCAGGCATCCGGATGGCACGCAAGCAGTTGACGTTTCGCGCGATAACGCTCGCCGGGAGGGGGCTGTTCCTGTTTTTTGCGATAGCGCCGCGGGCCCCGGCGCAGGAGATTTTCGCCGAGCCAGACCTCACGGTATTCACGGTGATGGCAGCCATCAACGCGGCGGGCTACGACACCGGCGCTGAGATGGCGAATCTGGCTCCCATCCGCGCCTCCCTGCGCGAAGAGCTGGCCGGGCGCGAGCTTCCGAGCATCGCCGCGCTACGCGAATACTACGCCGCGCACCGACTGGCCGATCCGGCCCGCGACCTGAGCCAGTACCTTTCCCTCGCGCTGCTGCTTTCCGGTCCGCCCAAGTTTGAATTCACGCTCAACCCGGCCAATCTGCCCCCCGACGTGCTGGAGCTACGCGACTTGCCCCCGCTGATCGCCGCTTTTTACCAGGAAGCCGACATCGAAGGCCTGTGGGCCAAGTACCTGGAGCGGATGCAGCAGCACGCCGAGCAGTATCAGCGCCTGCTGGCGAAGATCATTCAGGAAACCACCGGCTATCTGCGCATGGAAACGCCCGCCTATCTGGGCGTGAAGTTCGCCGTCATCGTCAATCCGCTGGGGGCGCCCGGGCAAGTGGACGCGCGCAATTATGGCGACAACTACTACATCATCGTTAGCCCTTCTTCGACGCTGCCGGAAGAGCAGATCCGCCATGCCTGGCTGCACTACCTGCTGGATCCCTATGTGCTGAAGTATCCCGCCATTGTGCGGGCCAAATCCGAGCTGGCAGAGTTCACGCAGCGGGCTCCGGCCCTGGAGCCGGCCTTCCGGGAAAATTTCTCCCTGCTGCTGACCGAGTCGCTGATCCGCGCCATCCAGGCCCGGCTCGCCGAAGGCGACGACCGCCGCCGCCTGGCGCTGGTGCAGGAGGCCGTCGAGGAGGGCTACTTGCTGGCGCCGTACTTCTATGAAGCGATGAAGAAGTTTGTGGATCAGCCGGTGGGGCTGCGCCTGTATTTCCCGGAGCTGTTGGACGGTATCCAGGTAGAGAGGGAAAGGAAGCGGCTGGCGGAGGTGCAGTTTAAGGCCGCCCCCGCGCGCCGCCTCCAGGAAGCGCGCTGGTCGCCGCTGGAGCAGATGCTGCGCCAGGCGCAGGGCCATCTGGCGCGGGCCGAGTATGAAGAAGCACGCAGGATTTACGAGATGCTGGCGAAGCAGTACGGGCCGCAGGCGGCGGTTCAGTATGGGCTGGCGCTGGTGGCCAGCCAGCAGAAGCAGCCGGAGCAGGCCAAGCAGTATTTCAAGCAGGCCGCGGCGCTGGCGTACGATCCGCGCACCAAAGCCTGGTCGCACATCTACCTGGGCCGGCTGCTGGACCTGGAGGGGAAGCGCGAGGAGGCCAAGCTGGAGTATTCCGCGGCGCTGTCGGTGGGCCAGCTTTCCGCTGACACCAGAGCCGCCGCCGAACAGGGTTTGAAGGAACAGTTTTCCCCGCCCGCCGGCGAGGGAACCGCTCCGTTGCTGGAGCCGGCGCCGCCCGCGCGCCCCCGCGTGCCGTTAGGGAGATCCGAGTGAGCAGGAAGGTTGCGAAGAGCCTGGTGCAGGAAACCGTCCGCTGCTGGGCGGGCGCTGTGTTGATGGGGATGGCGGCGCAGGCCGCTCTGCTTGCCCAGACGCCCGCACCCGCCGGTGCGCCTGCCCCGGCGCCGCCCGCCATGGCTTCCGCGGACACGGCGCCGCCCGGAACTCGCCGGCCCCAAGCCAAGACTCCGGAGGAAGCCGCCGCCTACCAGGCTTTTCTGGATGAGAAGCGGCCCGAGGAACGCATCCGCCTGGTGGAGGATTTTCTGCTGCAATATCCGGAGACGGAGCTCAAGGAAGGCGCCTACCTTGCGGCGATGCAAGCCTATCAGCAGCAAAACGATTTTGAGCATCTGCTCACTTACGGGGAACTGGTGCTGGAACAGAACCCGGAAAACCTGACGGTGCTGCTGACCCTGGCCGCGGCGATCTCGGAGATGACCGGCCGCAGCGACAGCGACCGCGATGAGAAACTGAACGACGGCGACCGCTATGCCCTGCGGGCTCTGGAGGTGATCGGCCGGCTGCGCAAGCCTCCCGGCTTTCCCGAGGAGCGGTGGGCGGAGATGCGGCGCGAAGCGGAGGCCACGGCGCACGCTGCACGCGGCCTGATTGCGCTCCTCCGCGAGGACTTCGCGCGGGCCGAACTGGAGTTGAAGGAGGCCGTAGCGCTGGCCAAGGCTCCGAGCGCAGCGGTGCTCTATCGCCTCGGAATTGCGTATTCCTTCCGGAAGAAATACGCCGAGGCCCTGGAGGTTCTGGACCGCGCCGCTTCTCTGGGGGGCATCCAGCTGACGACCGCGGAGGGCGCCACGCGCGACTTGGTGGCGGAGGCCCGGGAGTTTGCTGCCCGCGCGCTTGCGGGAGCGGCTCCCGCCCCGGCGACGCCTCCGCCGGTGGAGAGCGCGACGACGCCCGCCCCGGCGCCGTAACAGGTTCCTCATGGCATGGTGATGCTTCCGGGCAGTTGCAGCGAGTTGGAAGAGACCATCGGCTACGCCTTTCGCAATCCGGAGTGGCTGCGGCAGGCGCTGACGCATCGCTCGCATTCGGAAGAGGCGGCGGGGCAGGGCGGACATCTTGCCAATGAGCAACTGGAGTTCCTCGGAGATGCGATTTTGGGATTTGTGGTCAGCGAGGCGCTGGTGGAGCGGTTTCCGGATTGCCGCGAGGGCCGGCTCTCCAAGCTGAAGGCCCACTTGGTCAGCGCCGCGCATCTGCATCCGGTGGCCGAAACGCTGGAGATCGGCCGGTTTCTCCTGCTGGGCAAGGGGGAGGAGCGCAGCGGCGGCCGCGCCAAGCGGGCCTTGCTGGTGAACACCGTGGAGGCCCTCATCGCCGCCATCTACCGCGACGGAGGCTTGGAGCCGGCGCGGGCCTTTGTCCGCCGCTGGATCCTGCAAGGGGTCGACTGGGCGCAGCCGCCCGCGGCCGATTTCAAATCCGAGTTGCAGGAGTTGCTTCAGGAACGCCATGCCGCTCCACCCCGCTACCGGCTGGTGAGCGAGCACGGCCCGGAACACGAAAAGCTCTTCCGCATTGAGCTGCGCATTGACGGCGAAGCCTACGCGCAGGCGGAGGGGCGTACCAAGAAAGCAGCCGAGCAGGCGGCAGCACAGATTGCCCTCCGCCGGCTGCGGGAGTCGGCACTTGAAGACAACCGTTGAACAACGGCCCGGCAAGGATACCGCCACGGAACCCCGGACGGCCAAGTCCACCGCGCGGGAATACCTGGAGTCGCTGGTGGTTACGGTGATCCTGGCGCTGTTCGGCACCACCTTTCTGGTGCAGGCCTTCAAGATTCCTTCCAGCTCGATGGAAGATACGCTGCTGATCGGCGATCACCTGATGGTGGATAAAGTCACTTATGCGCCGGGCGGCTTCTGGAAATGGCTGCTTCCCTACCAGGACGTGGAGCGAGACAAGATCGCCGTGTTTCGCTATCCGCGCGAACCGGAGACCTACTTTGTCAAGCGGATCATCGGCCTCCCGGGCGACCGCATCCGCCTGGAGAACAAGGCGGTCTATCGCAACGGCGTCCGGCTGGAGGAAGCCTACGCGGTGCACAAGAGCGGCAATTATGAAGAATTTCGCGACGACTTCCCCAACTTCGTCTCCGGCTCGGGCTTTCCCGATTGGATGGCCCGGGTCTCCGAATTCACCGACGGCAGCGAGATTGTGGTTCCCCCCGGCCACTATTTTGTGATGGGCGATAATCGCGATCTGAGCTCCGACAGCCGCTACTGGGGATTTGTTCCCCGGGAAAACATCGTGGGCAATCCCCTGATCCTGTATTGGTCATTTGAATCCTCGAGCGAATCGTATCGCGCGACCGGGCTGGCCAGTTCGCTCGGCCGGCTGATCGACGTCATCATCCATTTTCCCCAAAAGACCCGCTGGAGCCGGATGTTCCGTTTGGTGCGCTGAACCATCGAATGAATCACGAGAAACAGGCCGGCAAGAAGCACGGCAAGCTGCGCAAGGCGATCCGGATCGGGGTGGTGGCGGTCCTGGCGGCCTGGCTGGCGCCGCTGCTGATCCCGCTGAATTTCTGGCGGCAGGAAGTCGGCGCGGCTCTCTCCCGCTCGCTGCGCAGGCCGGTGGAGGTCGGCGAGCTGCATCTGGAAATCCTCGGCGGCTTCGGGTTCCGGCTCTCCCGCATCGCGGTGGGTGAGCATCCCGCCTTTGGCCCCGAGCCGTTCGCCCGGGCGGAGTCCCTGACGGCCCGTCTGGCCCTGTCTTCGCTCTGGCACGGCCGACTGGAGTTTTCTTCCCTGGAACTGGATTCGCCCAGCATCAATGTGGTGCGCAATGCCGCCGGGCAATGGAACCTGACCCTGCTGGGCGCCGCGACGGATAGCCGCAAAGAATCCTCCGCCTTTTCCGGTGCCGAGAGGGCTGCGGCTTCTGTCTTGCCGCGTGTACGGCTGACGGCGGGGAGAATTAACTTCAAGGCCGGCGAGCGCAAGAAGGTGTACTGGATCGACTTGCAAGAGATGGATTTGGTCCCACCGGAATCACCATGGCAGCCATGGCGATTCCGTCTGGAAGCCATGCCGTCCCGCTCCGACATTCCTTTCCGCTCCACGAGCCCGTTGCTAGCCAGCGGGGAGATTGGCCCCTGGATCGCTGGGCTGCCTCCCGACGCCGGGATCCCCCTCCACTTGGACTGGCGTGCGGAGAATGCCATGCTGGCGGAGCTGCTCACCGTGCTGACGGGCAGCGACTACGGCCTGCACGGGCGGGTCATGCTGCAAGGCCATGCCGCCGGGAGCACCGCTCTGTTCCGCGTGGAAGCGGACGGGCAGGTGCACGACCTCCACCGCTGGGATTTGCATCCCTGGCCGGAGACATCACCGCTGGAGGCGCGCCTTGCCGCGATTGTGGACCTGTCCTCTGAGTCCGTGGAACTGACTTCTCTGAACCTGCCCCTGGGGAGCGGAAAGGTAGAACTGCGGGGACGCATCGCCGATCTGTTTTCCCACCCGCGGCCCCGCCTGGAGCTGGAGTTGCGGGAGGTTTCCCTGTCCCGCCTGGCGGCCTTTCTTCCTCAGTTCACCACCAGGATCCGGCCAGGTTTCCGCGCCGAGGGCACACTGCAAGGCCGGCTCTGGACGGACGGGTTCGCCGAGGGGGTGTTTGGAAAACTGGAAGTGGCTCCCGGCTCCCTTCGAATTTCGGAGACGGCTCCGGAGTTGGCTTTCTCCGGCTTTCCCGTTTTTCTGGAGGGGAACAAAGGCCGCCTGGGTCCGGTGCTGGCCCGGGCTGCTTCAGTGGCCCCCTTGCAAGTCTCGCTCCAATGGGATCGCAGAGAGAAGACGGCGCTCTGGCAATTGCGCGGCGAGGGAATCCCGCTTCCCGTTGTGCAGCGCTTGAGTGCGGCATGGGGAATCGCCTCCAACTGGGCGCGGCTTCAGGAGGGAACCCTGGCGCTGCATCTGGACCTCGCCACGCGCCCCGGCGCTCCGCCGCGCCTGGCCGGCTGGACGCACGTTTCCGATGCGGTGATCGAATCGGCGGCGATCAACCAGCCGGTTCGCGTCCCGGAGGCCCGCTTCCATTTCGAGCCGAACCGCGTGATCGTTCAGCCGGCTTCCCTCTCGGCCGGTCCACTCACAGTGAGCGGAACGATCGCTGTTTCCTTCCCGGCGGCAACCTTCAGGCGGGAGTCCTCCGCAGCGCCGCTGGCGGTGGAATACGCGTTGGAATCCGGCCCGCTTGATCTTGCGGAACTGACCGCGCTCGTTGCGCCCCGAAAGCGGGAAGCGTTTTTCTTTGGATTTGGATCGCCGGACTCCCCGCTTCCCACGCCGCTGGACCTGCGATTAGCCGCGCTGAGCAAGTCCGCAGCGGCCCATGGAACCTGGCGCTTCGAGTCGATCCGCCTGGGCGGCACGGAATGGAGCGACGTGCAGGCCGCCGGCCGGTGGCGGGAGGGGAGGCTGGAGCTGACGCAGTTTTCGGCCCATCATGCCGGCGGAATAGGGCAGGGTTCCGGGGTGATTTCATTCGCTCCCCGATCCGTGGCATTGGAGCTGAGCCTGCTGCACACCGGCATCGATCTGTCCTGGTTGCTGGCGGAAAGTGAGCGCTGGCGGGGGGCGGTGTCGGGCACGCTTCAGGGGCGGGTGCAGCTCTCCGGTTCCGGAGCGACCGTTGCAGAGATGCTGGCGCATCTGCGCGGCTCCGGCGAAGTGTCCGGTTCCCGGATTGTCCTGCGGGACAGCGCAGTGGCCCAGGCCCTGGGGCTGGGCGGCGCCGCGGAGGTGCGGCTGGCCTCCCTGGCGGGGAGCTTCCGCATCAGCGATCGGCGAATCCACATCGCGGACCTGCGCATGGTGGCCGCCGGCCGTCGCAGACGCCTGCCGGCTCGCAGTTGGACGGTGAGCGGCGAGGTGGGCTTCGACCAGCGCCTGGATTTGCTGGTTGAGCCGGATTCTGGCGGGGACAAGTCGCGCTGGGCCGGCACGCTGGCGGCGCCGCGGCGAGTGGATGCGCTGGGAGACACGGCCAGCGCCCCCTCGGTTCTCCGGCGCGGCCGCGGGGCATCTCTTGCTTCTGAATGAGCGTCTACTTCTAGCAAGATGAAAACAGCGCGGCATCGAGCGGCTCGCCTTCCCTTCGGGAGAGAGGGCGGCCCGCGGCCTGCGGCAGCAGCCTTCCTGGTGGCGCTGGCATGCGGGATGTGGGCTTCCGCGCAGCTGGGGGCGGTGCTCGCGCCGCAGCAAGACGCCCCCCCGGACCTCGCGGCGGAGGCCGCTGAATCCGCCGCCCGCAAATACCGACACCTCCAGGACGCTTCCAACAATGCCCTTCCGTCCTTGCAACAGTTTTCCGAGCAGGAGGTCAATTCATACCTCCATTTCATGCTGGCGCCCGACTATCCGGCGGGGCTTGCCAAGGCCGAGGTCCGTTTCCTGCCCGGCCGCGTTCACGGAACCGCGGTGGTGGATTTCGACAAAGCGAAAGCGGCCCGCCGCGCTCCGGGAGGCATGTCG
>DATMAF010000230.1:0-7958 GCA_035560315.1 Terriglobia bacterium
CGGCGGCCTCTTCCAGCTTTCCAGCCTCCAGTTGCAGCGACGCGCTGAACACCATGCGGTCGGCGTCCTCCAGAAAAAATTCCGCCTGCGTGACCACCTCGCCGGCGCACTCGCCCACTCCGGTGGACATGAAATAGTCCCACGCCTGGCGGCTGTCGCGGTAATAGTCCGGTTTTTCCGTGTAGTCCGGGAGCTTGTCGAACGGATCCAGCACCTGCTTGATGCGCCCCTTGCCGACGCGCTGGGCGAACTCGGCGAAGGTCTCGCTTCCCTGCCGCTCCTGGGTGTAAAGGTCCGTGAGCTTCTGCACCACGGCCGGGACGTCCTTGGGGGAGACCTTGCCCATCGACAGTCCGAAGGCGGCGGCGTTGTTCTTGCTGGTCCCGCCCAGCACCACCTGGAAGATCGGCGCCACGTGCGAGCCCACGCGCCGGCTGGAGCCGAAAAAGCCGATGTCGGCGATGTGGTGCTGGCCGCAGGCGTTAAAGCAGCCGCTGATCTTAATCTTCAGATCGCCGCGCTGGCCGTAGGTCTCCATTCCGTTTTGAAACTGCTCGTGCAGCACCGCGGCAAGGCCGCGCGAGGAAGCGATCCCCAACTTGCAGGAGTCGGTGCCGGGGCAGGCCGTGACGTTGGCCATGCCGTGCGCGCCGGGCAAGGCCAGATCGAGCGACCTCAGGTCCTCGTAAAGCTCTGGCAGATCGCCATTGGAAACCCACCGGATGAGCAGGTTCTGATCCACCGTGGTGCGGATGGTGTCCCGCACATACTTGCGGCAGAGGCTGGCCAGGTTGCGCAACTGCCACGCCGCGATGTCGCCCAGCGGCAGGTAGATGGTGACCATCGAATAGCCCGCCTGCGCCTGGGGGCGAACGTTGGCGCGCACCCATTTCTCAAATTCCGGTGAAAGCCCGCCGGTTTTGTGTTCCGAGGGCGGCTTCAGCGGTTGCTCCCGGAACGACTCTGCTTCGCTCAGATAGGCGGTCCAGCGCGGATCGGGCGGCAGCTTCCGCCGTTCTTCGCGGATCAGGTTGGCGAACTCCTCCATGCCGAGCTTGGCGACCAGAAACTTCATGCGGGCTTTGGCGCGGTTCTTTTTCTCGCCGAGCCGCGCAAAGACCCGGGCCACCGCCTGCGCCAGCGGCAGCATTTCCTCGACGGGGACGAACTCGCTGTAAAGCTTGGCCTGGTGCGGGATGGCTCCCAGCCCGCCGCCGAGATACACCGCGAACCCGCGCTGGCCGTTCTGCACCGCGGCAATGGCGCCAATGTCGTGCATCAATGCCAGGCCGCAGTGGTGCTGGCGGCAGCCGGAGAAGGCGATCTTGAACTTGCGCCCGAAGTCCTGCGCATCGGGATGGCGTAGCAGGAAGTAGGCCATGGCCTTGGCATACGGGGTGACGTCGAAGGCCTCATCCGAGCAGACCCCGGAGTAGGGGCAGGCCGTGACGTTGCGCACCACATTGCCGCAGGCCTCCCGCGTGGTGATGCCCACCTCCGCCAGCCGCCGGAACAGGTCGGGGGTGTCGTTGATGTCCACGAAGTGGAATTGAATGTCCTGCCGCGTGGTGACGTGGCTGATGCCGTCGGCGTACTCTTCCGAAAGGTCGGCCAGCACCTGCATCTGCGCGGTCGTCAGCATGCCCATCGGAATCTTGATGCGCTGCATCTGCACGCCCGCCTGCCGTTGGCCGTAGACGCCGTGGCGCAGACGAAACTCGAGAAACACTTTCTCCGGCATCAGCCCCTGCTGGAAGCGCCGCAGCTCGGATTCGTAGACATCAATCTCTTCGCGGACCGCCGGCGGTAGATGTGCCCACCGGTCGCCGTTGCTGGCCGTGCTGGTCGCCGATTGCTTTTCCGTATCACTCATGGTGGCCGCCTTCCGTTCCACAAAAAACAAAACCCACCGCAGACTCTGATGTGGTGGGCTGGACTGCTAAGAATTGCTTTATGAATCAGTTAGCGAACCTCGCCAGCCACCCGGAAGATCGGCATTCTACAACAACAACCGAGGTGCCGAGACTGGCAGGACGCTTTCATAATTATCAGTCCCTATGGTTACGCCGAAGCACCCCGGTTGTCAAGCATTGGGCCGCGGTGCCTGCCATTCGCGCTCCAAAATGGCGTAGAAACGATGGTCCCACCAGCGTCCTTTGGAAGAACTGCCGCTGGCGCAATCGGCCTTCCAGGCGTATCCCCAGCCGCTCCGCCAGTTGCGCTGCCGGGCAGGGCCCCGCACCCGGTCCGGCTGCGAAGCGAGGCAGTGCCTTTCCTTATTCCTACTGTTCCTGCCGGTTGCGGCATCCCGCGGCCCTTCGTACAATCAACCAAGAGCGATGTCCCGGGCACTCACTCCCGCGAGGCGAAGCGGCCCATCCAGGGTCCGGCGCGGCGTGCTGCTCATCGCGGCGTTGCTAGGCGCGTCCCTTCCAGGCGCTTTCCCGCAAAGCAGCCAGGAACCGGAAGCGGCCGCCGCCCTGGCCGCATCCCAGCCCGTCGAGCTGCAACCCGCAGTGGAGCGCGCCAGCTTTCGTCTGCGACGGCCGGACCTGCGCGGCCTCTATGACGCCATTGCGCGAAGCTACGGCATTCGGCTGCTTTATGACCAGGACCTCGGCGCCGCGCCGGTTTCCGGAGATTTCGTTCTGGAGGAAGCCACGCTGCGGGAAGCTCTTGAAGCTGCCGCCAGCATCTCGCGGACATTCGTGGCACCGCTCGACCCGCACACCGGGATTGTTGCGGCCGATACGCCCGCCAAACGCAGCGAGTACGAGCGTCAGGTCCTTGGTTCCTTTCACCTCGACAGCCAGCTCACCGCCCAGCAGCTCACGGAAATCAGCAACGCGCTCCGCACCATCGTGGATTTGCGCCGGGTGACGCAAGACGCGCGCACGAACTGGATCACGGTCTTGGGCCGCACCCGCCAAGTGGAGGCGGCGCGGCAGTTCGTGGAATCGCTCGACAAGCCGACCGGGGAAGTCCTGGTTGAAATCGACGTCTGGGAACTGGATTTGCGGAAGGCGCGCCAAATCGGCGTCTCCCCGCCCCAGCCCTTTGTGCTGCAATTTCTGGGAACCGGCTCGGAGCGGCCGTCGATTCCGCTGCTGCATTGGGGGCAGGTGCAAACCCTGTATGGCTTGCAAATCCCCACCGTGACCGCCTTCTTGAATTCCTCGGATTCCCTGGTGCGTTCGCACCAAACCCTCCGTCTGCGGGCCACCGACGGGCAGCCGGCCCGCCTCCTGGTGGGCAACCGGGTGCCTGTGGTTACGACCACCGTCAGCGCGGCGATCCTTCCGGAGCAGGACGGCAAGGATGGCTCGGCCACGGAAGGGTTCATCCCCGGAATCCAGTACCAGGATGTCGGTGTGGTGGTGAACGCCACCCCGCACTTGCATAGCAACGGGGAACTGACGCTGGAACTGGACGTCGCTCTGCGCAGCCTCGGCGCTGCGAATGAAAACGGCATGCCGACGTTCTCCAACCGCCAGATCACCACCAGCGTGCGTCTGGGAAGCAACCAGGCGTATTTGCTGGGCGGAATTTTCAGCCGCTCCCGCAGCTCGAAGACAACCGGCTATCCGTGGTTTTCGCGCCTGCCGATCCTCGGCCTGCTGTTCGGAGCGCGCCAGCCGGAAGAGGATGACACCGAGTTGCTCATGATGGTGCGGCCGACCGTGGTTCGCCGGCCGGCGGCGGAGGAGTTTGCTTCCCGCTCCATCTACTTTGGCAAAGAACTGGTCGGCTTGCCCGCTCCGGCGGCAGTGCCTGCCCCGCCTCCCGTGAGCCTGCCAGGGCTTCCCCCCGGCGCGGCGCCTCCGCCCGGCGCTATTCCGCTGCCCGGACAACCGCAGCCGGAGGCTGCTCCCGACACCGGCCAGCCTGTTCAGCCGGGAATGGTTCCCGGACCCGGGCAGCTTCCGCAAGGGGTTCCCTTTCCGCCTGGAGCTGTCCCGCAAGGGATTGGCATACAACCCGGCGTTGCCCCGACGCCCGCCCAGCCGCAACCCGGCCAGCCACAGCAATCCTCACCGACGCCGCAGCCTCCCACCCCTTAAAGAGTCGTGGCAGGGGTCCGGGACGCAGCCGGTGACGCCCTGGCGAAGCTGCGCTAGAATGCAAACATGGCCTACGAAGTCGCGGCAAATCTGGTGGCCATCTTGCACTTTGCCTTCCTAGCCTTCGTCGTTTTCGGGGTGGCGCTCGGACGACGCAGCCGGATATGGCGCGCGGTTCACATTGCCGCCATGCTCTATGGGGTGGCGATTGAAGTTTTCTATTGGATTTGCCCCCTGACTTCTCTGGAGCAGTACCTCCGCCAGCAAGCCGGACGAGGCTCCTACGAAGAGCCGTTCATCGCCCATTATTTGAATAAAATCATATATTTGGAAGTTTCTCAGGGGGCGCTTATCATAGCCGCCCTAGCGGTTCTTGGGCTCAACGGGGGGTACTATCTTTACCGCTGGCGACACCCCCAGCCCCTTCCCTCCTAGAGCTTCTTGCCTCGCTCCGGACAATTCACTTGACACCTTCAGGCAGCCGGGCGTACTATCAAATTTCGATTTGATTCAGTCCCCTGAATCTTATCCAGAGTGGCTGAGGGAACAGGCCCGAGGAAGCCACGACAACCGGCGATGGTGCATTCCCATGAGCCGGTGCCAACTCCTGCCCCGTATGGGGAGAGATGAGGCCAGGGGAGGCGGTGAGCATGTTGCACCTCTTCCCACTCGGAAGAGGTTTTTTATTGCCCTCCTTCCGAACCTGCCTCTTATAAGGAGGACAGGATGTCCTACGTAATCGGGTTGCGGTGTAAGGAATGCGGCAAGACCTATCCTGTCGCGCCGCGGGTGGTCTGCGACTGCATCGCCCCGCTCGAAGTCCACTATGACGTGGAAGGCTGGAAGAAAGCTCTGACGCGGGAGAAGATCGCTAGCCGCCCCCCGACCATGTGGCGGTACAAAGAAATGCTTCCGCTCGACGGCGAGCCCCGCGTCAGCCTCCATGTCGGCTTCACGCCGCTGATCCCGGCGCCGCGCCTGGCCAAGGCGCTGGGATGCCGCAAGCTGTGGATCAAAAACGACGCCGTCAACTGCCCCACGCTCTCCTTTAAAGACCGGGTGGTGGCGGTGGCCATCAACAAAGCCATTGAGTTCGGTTTCCAGACCGTGGCCTGCGCCTCCACGGGAAATCTTGCCAACGCCGTTGCCGCACATGCCGCCGCCGCGGGGCTGGCATCCTACGTTTTCATCCCGGAGGACCTGGAAGAAGCCAAGATTATTGGCTCTGCGGTCTATGGAACGAAAGTCGTCAAAATTCGCGGCAACTATGACCAGGTGAACCGCCTGTGCTCGCAAATCGCCAGCGATCACGGCTGGGGTTTTGTGAACGTCAACCTGCGCACTTTTTACGCGGAGGGATCGAAGACACTAGCCTACGAAGTCGCCGAGCAGTTGGGCTGGCGGCTGCCCGATGCCATCGTTATCCCGATTGCGGGCGGCTCGCTGATCACTCGCGTCGGCAAGGCCTTCGACCAGCTCAGCGAGATCGGCCTGGTCGAGCCCAAGGCGGTAAAACTCTACGGCGCGCAGGCCACCGGCTGCTCGCCGGTCACCGCGGCCGCAAAGCGCGGCACCCGCGAGATTGAGCCGCAGAAGCCCTCCACCATCGCCCGCTCGCTGGCCATCGGCAACCCGGCGGACGGCTACTACGCGGCCGGAACGATACTGGCCAGCGGCGGCGCGGGCGAGGATGTTTCCGACGCCGAGATAGTGGCCGGCATGAAGCTGCTGGCCGAGACGGAAGGCATTCTGGGGGAGACCGCCGCGGGCGTAACCATCGCCACGGCGCAGAAACTGGTCCGGCAAGGAACACTCAGTCCCGAGGCGGAAACGGTGCTGGCAGTTACCGGAAATGGCTTAAAGACCCTGGACGCCCTGGAGCACCAGCTCGATTTGGGCATTACCATCCGGCCGCGTCTGGAAGAGTTCGAAGCCCAGGTGCTGGGCAGTGTCCGTCCGGCGGCCGTTGCCGCCGCCGGCTAGGATTCCATCCGAGACCCGAAGTGGTCATTGGGAGCGCAGCGAAGAATTTGCAGGGTCGTGTGATTGTATCCATCAAGGGAGCGCGTCATGTCCATCAAAGTGAGAATCCCCCCCGCCCTCACCAAGGGCGCCAGCGGCAGCGACCTGCTGGAGATGTCGGTCGCCAACCTGGGTGAGTTGATCGCGGGACTGGAGGCGCGCTACCCGGGCGTTAAGAAGTCCCTCTGCGATGAGGCGGGCAAGCTCAACCGCTTCATCAACGTCTATGTCAACGACGAGGACATCCGCTTCCTGGGCGGCGAACAATACCAGTTCCAGGACGGCGACGAAGTCCTGCTGATTCCCTCCATCGCCGGCGGCTGTTAAGCTGGGCAGCCCATGAAAGAACTCAGTGTGAAGCTGACGAGCCTGGTAGAGGTTGCCGAGGCGCGGCTGCGCGCGGTCAGCGAGCCGGAGAGCGAGAAACCCATCCGGAAGGGCGGATGGTCGAGCAAGCAGGTGATCGGGCACCGGATCGATTCGGCGGCCAATAACCATCAGCGCTTCGTGCGGGCCGCTCTCCAGGGGTCGCTCGAATTTCCCGGTTACGATCAGGATGGCATGGTACGCGTGCAGGCTGTCCAGCAGGCGCCGTGGCCCGCGCTGCTCGCGCTCTGGGCCAGCTACAACCGCTTTCTTGCTCATGTGATTGAACACCTCCCCGCCGAGAAACTGGACTCCGTCTGCCGGATCGGCACACACGAGCCAGTAACGCTCCGGTTTCTCGCCGAGGACTACGTCGCGCATCTCCGGCATCACCTGCGACAGATCGGGGCCGCCGAGCCCGCTCCCTAGCCCCGGCGTACTCTCTCCGGCAGATTCGGGTACAATGGCGCTCTGTCCAATCGGGGTTTGGAGCTCGGGACTCGGAAAACAACAATATCCGCAGGCCCGAATCTCGAGTCGCAATCCGGGGGGCGCAACATCGGAAGGAACATTATGGGGCTGAAGATTGCAGTAATCGGCGCGGGCAACATCGGCGGCGCGATCCTGGGCGGCATCGTGAAGAGCAAGCTCGCCGACCCCAAGAACATTGTAGTTACCGACGCCAGCGAGGACCGCCGCCGCGAAGCCGCCCAGCGCTGGAAGGTCCATACCATGGGCACGGACAATCGCCAGGCGGTGGCGGGCCGCGACGTGGTGATCCTGGCCGTCAAGCCGCACATCGTTCCGGCCGTTCTCCAGGAAGTGCGTGGGGCACTGCGGGAGAACCAGATCTTCATCACCGTGGCGGCGGGCGTGCCCCTCGCGCTCTATGAATCCATCCTGGGCACGAAGATTCCGATATTCCGCGCCATGCCCAACATCCCGGTGATGGTGGAGGAGGGAGCCACGGCCGTCGCCGGCAATGCGGCCACGCGGCCGGAGCAACGCCAGGTGGTCGAGAAGATTTTCGGCGCTCTGGGCTGCGTGGTGTTTGTGGAGGAATCGCATCTCGATGCGGTCACCGCCCTTTCCGGCAGCGGGCCCGCCTACATCTACATGGTGATTGAAGCGCTGATCGATGGCGGCAAGAAGATGGGCCTGCCGCAGGAGGTTGCCACGCGGCTGACCGAGCAGACCGTCCTGGGCGCGGCCAAGCTGGTGCGGGAGACCAAGCTCCACCCCGCCGTGCTGCGCGACGAGGTGGTCACCCCCGGCGGCACCACCATCGCCGCCATCCACGAGCTCGAAAGCCACGGCTTGCGGGCCATGCTGATCAGCGCCGTGGAGACCGCCACGGCCCGCTCCAAGGAGATCGGCGCGCAGTTGCTCGCCCGCTTCGTTCCGCCTTCGCCTGCCGAAGCAGCCCAGCCGGCCGCTTCCGGGAAGCTGCGGAGGAAGAAATCGGCTGCTCGCAGGCGTTAGCAGCGCTCCTTTACAGTCGCGGCTAGC
>DATMAF010000231.1:0-2587 GCA_035560315.1 Terriglobia bacterium
GCGTCCTCTTGCCGGGCATCGGAAGGCGTTCGCCGCCGGTGGAGGAAGATGCCGGCTAAGGAGCAGCCTGCATCGCTTGCGGCGATTCCTTCAGTGCGCTGAGCAACTTGCGATGGACCCCCCCGAACCCTCCATTCGACATAACCACCACCACATCGCCTGGCTGGAGTTGCGGCCGGAGCCGATCCACGATCTGGTCCGCCTGCCCGCCGCATTCGGCGGGGATGCCGCGCCGGAGCAGTTCGTCGCAGACTCTGTCTGGCTGCAACCGCTGCTCCGCCGGAATCTTGTCCTGGCGATACACCGCGGCGAGGATCACGCCATCGGCGCCGGCCAGCGCCGCGGCCAGTTCGCTCTGAAAGACGCTGCGGCGCAAGGTATGGGAGCGTGGTTCCAGCACCGCCCAAAGGCGGCGGCCCGGGTATCGCGCGCGCACGGCGCGGAGGGTTTCCCGAATGGCGGTGGGGTGATGCGCAAAATCGTCGATCACCACGACGCCGGCGGCCTCGCCGGCCAGTTCCATCCGCCGCCGCACGCCCCGGAAGGAAGCCAGCGCCGCGCGGATCGCGTCCCATTCGATGCCGTAGTGGAAGGCCATCGCCGCAGCCCCCAGGGCGTTGGCGGCGTTGTGATGGCCGAACAACCCCATCGTAATCCGGCCCAGCGATTCCCCCTGGCGAAGGACCTGGAAGGATGTTTCCCGCTCCGTGGCGGCTACGTCCCGGGCCTGCCAGTCCCCTTCCGCCAGCCCGTACGACTCAACGGCGCAGAAAGCGCGCGCGGCGCAGCGGCGCACCGTTTCGCTTCCGGCGGCGGCAATCAGACAGCCACGCCGGGGGATCAAATTCACCAGGCGCGCGAACGCCGTCTCGACGGCTTCCAGGTCTTTGTAAATGTCGGCGTGATCGAATTCGATGGAGGTCAGCAGCACACTGTCCGGACGGTAGTGAAGAAACTTGGGGCCTTTGTCAAAAAAAGCAGTGTCGTATTCATCCCCCTCCAGGAGGAAGTGCTGACCTTTGCCGAGGGCGAAGCTGTGGGGGAAATTGCAGGGCACACCCCCGATCAGAAAGCTGGGATTCCGTCCGGCGCAATGAAAAATCCAGCTGAGCAGCGAGGTGACCGTCGTCTTGCCGTGCGTTCCGGCCACCACCACCGTTTCCCGGCCGGCCAGGAACAACTCCCGCAACGTCTCTGGCAGCGAGGCGTAGGGGAGCTTGCGGTCGAGCACCGCCTCCACTTCTTCATTTCCCCTCGAGAGGGCGTTGCCGATGACGACCAGATCCGGCGGCGGTTGCAGGTTTTCGGCGCGGTAGCCTATCGAAACGGGGATTTTGAGGTCCGCCAACTGGGTAGAGATGGGAGGATAGATCTCCGCGTCCGAGCCGGTCACGCGGTAACCGGCCTGCAACAGCAATCCGGCCAGGGAACCCATGGCAGTGCCCGCCACCCCCAACAGATGAATGTGCGCTCCCGGCCGCACAGGCCGCATCACTTCTTCCTCCGGGACTTCTTGTTGGGGAGCCGCACCGCCGGCTCCAGGGTCGTCAGCTTGACCCGCTCAGCGGCCTCCAGCCGCGCCTTGATGCCCAGCGGGAGCGTCAGACAATGTCCGGTGTTATGGCCGAAGCGCATTCCAAAGACAATGGGAATGCGCAGGCCGGCAAAAGCATCCATGACCACATCGTGCAGAGACTCGGCGGCGGTGGCGGAAAAGCCGCAGCCCGGCATCTCTCCGAAGATCACCGCCTGGATGTCCTTGAACTTTCCCGCCCGCCGCAGTTGAAACAACATGCGGTCGAGGCGGAACGGTTTCTCATCGACGTCCTCCAGCAGCAGGATGCTCCCCTTGGTGTCGATTTCCTGGGGGGTGCCGAGCGTGGCGGCAAGAATCGAAAGGCAACCCCCGGCCAAGCGGCCTTCCGCCGTTCCCGGCTGCCAGCTGACGGCGTCGGTTTCCAGCGTCAGTCCCCGGACCGGGTTGCCCAGCACATGTTCCATCACCAGGCGGTCGTAGCCGGTTTCCCCGGCGGAAAAGTCCTTGGTCAGCATCGGCCCCTGAAAACTGACCCAGCCCAGCGTTTGCGTGAGGAAGACATGGAGCGAGGTGATATCGCTATACCCCATGACAATCTTGGGCGTCAGACGCTGCAACCGCGAGAGGATTTGCCGCGAGGAGGCAAACTGTTCCACGACATAATTGGAGCCATAGCCTCCCCGGGCGCAGAACACCGCGCGGATAGAGGCATCCTCCAGGTAACGCAAAAGCGCCTGTGCCCGATCGGCGTGCTCGCCGGCGAAATAGCCGTTGCGGGCAAGAATCTGCTGGTCGAACACCACGCGGTACCCAATGGCTTCCAGTTCGCGGATGCCTTCGCGGAGACGGGCAGGATCCACCGGGCTGGCGGGAGCCACCAGGCCAATGGCATCCCCGCGGCGCAGGGCAATCGGCTTGCGAATTGGTTTTCTACGGGCCAGTGGGGCCTTCTTTCAAATACAGCTCACCTTGGAACGTAATCTCGGCCGGGCCGGCGAGATAAACTCCCTCTGCTTCCCAGCGAACCAACAGCGCGCCGCCCGGCGCACG
>DATMAF010000232.1:0-5025 GCA_035560315.1 Terriglobia bacterium
CAGTCTGGAGATTTGTTACCGGGAAGGCGGCGAGGCGGTCGTCGAGTTCCCGGACGCGAGGGCCGGCGGATCCGCCATTCCGCTGCCCGAGCGGCTGACCTTTAACGACCGCTTCGAGTGCAAGAGCTGCCGCATCGGCTATGTCGAGCCGGAGCCGCGCCTGTTTTCTTTCAACAGCCCTTATGGGGCTTGCCCGCGCTGCCATGGCTTTGGCAATACCATTGATTTTGATCCCGACCTGGTGATTCCCGACCCCACCCGCTCGCTCGACGAGGGCGCCATTGATCCCTGGACCAAGCCGCGCTACCGGCATTTCTATCACGAGTTCCGGCGCGTGGCCCGGGAGCAAGGCGTGCGGCTGGACGTGCCGTACGCTCAGTTGACCAAGAAGGAGAAGGAATTTGTCTGGGATGGCCGCGTTGCGGGCATGCGGGGCCGGCGGGCCTGGGTCGGGATCCAGGGCTTCTTCGCTTACCTGGAACGCAAGAAGTACAAGCTGCATGTGCGCGTCTTTCTGAGCCGCTACCGGGGCTACGCGTTGTGCCCGGAGTGCCAGGGCGGCCGGCTGCGGAAAGAAGCCTATTGGGTCAAGATCGCGGGCCAGGACCTGCGCGCCGTCTGCCGCATGAGCATCGACCAGGTGCGGCAGTTCTTTGACGGCCTGCAGCTGACGCCGTTCCAGGAAGTGATCGCCGGCAAAATTCTTCAGGAAGTCCGACAGCGCCTTCACTATCTGGAGAATGTCGGCCTGGAATACCTGACCCTGGACCGGCTGACGGCCACGCTTTCGGGCGGGGAGGCGCAGCGCATCCAACTGGCTTCTTCCCTCGGTTCGCAACTGGTGGGGGCGCTGTACGTTCTCGATGAGCCGTCCATCGGACTGCACAGCCGCGACACCAGCCGGCTCATTGGCATCCTGCAAGAGCTGCGCGCGCAGGGCAACACCATTCTGGTCGTGGAACACGACCCCGCCATGATGCAGGCCGCCGACCGCATCCTGGACCTAGGCCCCGGGGCGGGGGAGAATGGCGGCCGGGTGCAGTTTGCCGGTTCGTACCAGGAACTGCTGGCGCAAAACGGCAATCTGACTGCCAGTTACCTGCGGGGCGATTTTCGGATTCAGCTTCCTTCCGAGCGTCGCAAGCCGGGCAAGAAGGAGTTGAAGATTTGCGGCGCCTTTGCGCACAACCTCAAGGACATTGACGTTTCCATTCCGCTGGGCATGATGGTAGCGGTGACGGGTGTCTCCGGTTCGGGAAAGTCCTCGCTCATCTACGATGTCCTCTACGCGGCGCTGCGCGACCGCAACGCCGAGCCGGCCCCCCCGCTGGATCTGAAACCGGCCGAGGACATCATCGAGGAACCCGCCGGAGCATCCCGGCTGCGCTGCCGCCGTCTGGAAGGCTCGGAGCATATCCGCCGAGTCGTGCTGGTGGATCAATCGCCCATCGGCCGGACCCCGCGCTCGAATCCGGTTACCTACGTGAAGGCGTTTGATCCCATCCGCGCTTTGTTTGCCTCCCAGCCGGCGGCGCGCAAGCGCGGCTATTCCCCCGGCTATTTTTCCTTCAACATTCCGGGAGGGCGCTGCGAGACCTGCCAGGGCAGCGGCGTGGTCACCGTCGAGATGCAATTTCTTGCCGATGTGGAGCTAGTGTGCGAGGAATGCAAGGGAACGCGCTTCCAGCCCGGGGTGCTGGAAATCACCTATCACGGAAAGAACATTCATGAAGTGCTGGGCATGACGGTGCGGGAGGCGCTGGGCTTTTTCAGCGGGATCAGCCCGGTCGTCAGCCGGCTGCGCATTCTGGAGGAAGTCGGGCTCGGCTATTTGCGGCTGGGGCAGTCCGCCACGACGCTCTCGGGCGGAGAGGCGCAGCGCATCAAGCTGGGGGCGCATCTGGCCGCGCGCGAGAGCGAAGGGACGCTCTACCTGTTCGATGAGCCCACCACCGGCCTGCACTTTGACGACATCAACAAGCTGCTGGCCGCCTTTCGCAAGCTGTTGGAAAGCGGTGGCAGCATCGTTGTCATCGAGCACAACCTGGAGGTCATCAAGACCGCCGACTGGATTATCGACCTGGGGCCGGAGGGCGGGGAAAACGGCGGCCGGGTGGTGGCCGTAGGACCGCCCGAGAAGATCGCCCGCAGCGCCAATTCCCACACCGGCAAGTTCCTGCGCCCGGTGCTCGAACGGCACCGCCAGTGGGGCGAAGTGGTGCGATAATGACGCCATGAGGAGAAAGGGGTGGGTGCGGAATTGCTGCGGCCTCCTCGGCCGGATTTTGTTTCCGCTGGCTCTGCTGGCCGGAACCCCCGGGGGGCAGCAACAAACGGCACCCCCGGCCGCCCAGGCTCCCGCTCCGGAAGTCCAGTTGCAGCAGGCGGCCGCCGCCCTCGAAAAAGAGGACTACGCGACAGCCTCCACCATCCTGGAAAGCTATGTTGCCGGGCACCCGGATGACGTTCGCGCTCGATTCAATCTGGCGCTCGCCTATAGCATGACCGGCCGCCAGGGGGATGCCCTCCGCCTCTATGAAGCTCTGGTGTCGCAGCAGCCCGAGCTGATTCCCGCGCGGATGAACCTGGGAATCCTGCTGCTCGAGAAAGGGAGCTTTGCGGAGGCGTTGGCCCAGTTCGATCAGGTCCTCGCCCAGCAGCCGGATCATTGGGCGGCGCAGGTGAATCGGGCCGGCGCGCTGGTGGCGTTGGGGCGGACGGCGGAAGCAACCCAGTCCTACCAGCAGGCGCTGGTCTTGAAGCTGGACGCGCCGACCCTGCTGGAGTACGGCAAGCTGCTTGCGAAGACCAACCCGGAGGCGGCGGAGCCCCCGCTGCGCCGCGCGCTGGCGCTGGACCCCGCGTTGGAGGAGGCCAAGCTGGTTCTGGCCAGCGTGCTGGAAGACCGCGCCGCGAAGGGAGCGGGGACGTCCGCGGAAGCGGTCTCCCTCTACCAGGAACTGCTGGCTGCTCACGCCGACCGCGTGGATCTGCGGATTCGCCTGGCGGGCATTCATCTGCGGGAGAAACGGCTCCCGGAAGCGATCCGGGAACTCGAAGCCGCCCGGGCGGCCGCGGCCGGCGATGCGCAGTTGAATCGCATGCTGCTCAACGCCTACCTGCAAGCCAAAGAAAATGACAAAGCCGAGGCATTGTTGCCGGAGATGCTGGCGCTGGCTCCGGCCGATGCGGAGCTTCGAATGTTGCAGGGCAGCTTGCGGATGGAGCGGCGCCAGTTTGCCCAGGCGGCGGAGTCTTTCCGCAGCGCCATTCAGCTTGCGCCGGAGGCGGCGGCGGGTTACACCAACCTGGCTTCCGCCTTGTATCTCCTGAAGGACTATGCCGGGACGGTGGCGGCGCTGGAGAAAGTGGCGGTGCTGCGGCAGGACACGGCCGGCACGTATTTCCTGCGCGCCCTTGCGCTGGACCAACTGGGCCTGAAAGAGGCGGCCTACGACAACTATCAAAAGTTTCTCGCGGTGGACGCCCAAAAAAATCCCGACCAAGAGTTCCAGGCCCGCCAGCGCAGCCGGACGCTGGCCCGGGAGCTCCAGCGCCGCCGCTGACGGGCGATGGTTTTTTGCTTTTCCCCGCCGCTTTCCCTGAGTATACTGGCACCAAGAGGTTCTTCGGCCATGGCGATGCGAGTTGCCTGTCTGGGCCTTGCTCTCTGCGCACTTTTCGTGTGCGGTACCCCGGCCGGCGCCGCGGACAAAGCCGCGCAGTTGGAGCAGCAGTATCAGAAGGAGCGAAATCCGCGCAAGCGCTCCGAAATCGCCAGAAAGCTCCTCCTCCAGCGGTTCGAAGCTTTGCGGACGCGCATTGGGACGGGGGTGATGCTGGAGGAATCCAGCCCGGAGTTGAACCAGTATCAGCGGGGCGTTGAGCTGCTCGCAAACGCAGTGCGGGAAGCGGCCCACCACAAGACTTCCAAAGATGCGGAGAAGAGCCTCCGCGATCAGGAAAAGGAACTGAGCAATCTCAAGATGCTCGTCTCCGCGGCGGAACACCGCTACCTCGACCGGCTCCTGCAGGCGGTCGGCGCCTTGAAAGAAGAGCTCTTGTACGGGCTGTATAAGCTGAGTCCGGCGACGGAAACTCCTGCCGACGAGGTCTCGCGCCGATGACCACCCGCCGGGCGATCCTGTTTTTGTTTTCCTGCTGGATGGCAGGATGGCTGCCGGCCAGCGCCCAGGATGACTTCCTCACGCAAGGGGAAGTCGATATGGTTCGCGACGCCCAGGAGCCCGACAAACGCATGATCCTATGGATGGATCTGGCGCAGCGCCGGATCGACTCGGTCAAGCAGGCCCTGGCGAGCTTCAAGCCGGAAGCCGGCCGCGCCATTCGGAAAGCGCTGACGGAGTATATTCGTATCATGGAGTCGCTCGACTCCACCATCGAGGATGCCCGCCAGCGCCGCGTCCCGCTTTCCAAAGGCCTCCGGGATGTCGAGACCCGGGGAAACCTCTACCTCAATTACCTGCGCACGCTGGAATCGGACAAGATCCCCGGTTTTGAGGATTTCAAGTACACCCTCGAAGAGGCCCTGGCGATGACGCGCGACGAGCTGGAACAAGTGGCCAAGGGAAATTACCCGGAGGTGATCGACCGCCGGCCGCCTACCGACCTGCCGCCTCCGGCGCAACGGCCTCCCTCCAGGTCACAGCCGGCTCCGCACGAGGGCCAGGAAGAAGGCCCGCCCCGCAAGAGCCAGCAGAACCGCTGACGCCCCGCAAGCGGGCGGGCTGCCCCGGCGCCGGCTCGGCGGCGTTCCTGTTTCCGCGAGCGGGAGATGCTTGCCATGGGGCGGGGAAATCTGGTTAGCTAATTTTCGTGGGCCATCCCACCGAGCAGACATTCGCCAGAGCCTTTCGCGCCCTGCGGCCGCGCGCGCCGCTGCCGGAGTTTGTGGTGCGATTCCGGCCCTACGCCGACGTCAATCATGTCATTCGGGTCCGGGAGGGGCGGGTGGAGGTTGGCATGTCCGACCTGCTGGAGGCGGCCCCCCCGACGGTCGTGGAG
>DATMAF010000233.1:0-4114 GCA_035560315.1 Terriglobia bacterium
GGCGCAGGAACTGTCTGCTCCCGCAACCTCCGCCGCCCCGCCGCAGCCAGCGCCCTCCGGCGCGCCGGGAGCAGGCTTCCTGGACGACATCTTCGCCGAGTTTAAAGAAGAGGTCGGCGAAGCCACCGCGGCGGGAGAAGCCGATATTGAAACCCATTACAACATGGGTGTCGCGTTCAAGGAAATGGCCCTCTATGACGAGGCCATCGGGGAGTTTCAGAAAGTGCACCAAATGGCGGTAAGCGCCAAGGACTACTCCCACGTGGTGCAATGCTGTTCCCTGCTCGCCACTTGTTTCCTCGAGAAAGGGATGCCGCAGCTTGCGGCGCAGTGGTATCAGACTGCCATCAACTCTCCCGGCGTGGATGCCGAGAGCTCGCTGGCGCTGCTCTATGAATTGGCCTCGGCGCAGGAACTGGCCGGCGAGCGGCAGGCCGCGCTGAAGAGCTTCATGGAAGTCTATGCCCGCAACATTGACTACCGAAACGTCTCCGAGCGAATCCGCGAGCTCCAGCAGAACCCCTGAGCCGGTCGAGTGGCCTTCGGCCGGCCGGTTCTGGCGCGTGCTTCTGCTCCTGCTGGCGCTGGAAACCGGCGTGTTTCTCCTGTTCATTCCGTGGTCCGCTCTCTGGGACCGCGACTTCCTCTTTGGCGCGCTGGCGCCGCTGCATTCCTTCTTGAGAAATCACTATGTGCGGGGGGCGATCAGCGGCCTGGGAGTCATCAATGTGTGGGTGGCACTGGCGGAGGCGTCTGCGCAGCTGCGGGCGCGCCGACCCGCCAAGCCCGCCGGCCCCCGGGAATCGCTTCCGGCATGAACTCCGGCTTCGCTGGCGGCCGCTGCCATTCCCCGGCGCGATAGCGCGATGCTCTCATGCCGCTGCTCTACTACATCACGGACCGCCGCCAGTTGGTTGCCAGCGAGAGCCTCACGGAGGCGTTGAAAGCGAAAGTGCGGGCAGCCTTCGAGGCCGGGGTGGACTACGTCCAGGTGCGTGAGAAAGATCTCGACGGCAGAGCGTTGGCGGCGCTGGTGGAAGAACTGGCGCAACTGCGTGCCGCCCTAGGCCAGCAGCGCCGGCTGCCTCCAGCCTCCGGCCGCCAGCACGCAGCGGCGCATGCCCCCCGGCAATCTCCCCGCCTGCTGGTCAACGAGCGTTTGGATGTGGCGCGCGCCTGCGGCGCCGACGGAGTCCACTTGCCCGCCGACTCGCTCCCGGTCGCGGCGGTGCGGAACTATGTGGGCCAGAACTGGATTGTGGGCGCCGCCTGCCATAGCAGCGAAGAAGTGGAGCAGGCCGCCCGTGAAGGCGCCGATTACGTTCTGGTAGCGCCCGTGTTTGATACCGCCTCGAAGCCCGGCCTGGCGCCCATGGGCCTGGAAAAATTCTCCGCCATCTGCCGCCGCTCCCCGGTGCCGGTCTTTGCCCTGGGCGGTGTCAGCCGGGAGAATGCCCGTCTTTGCCTGGAGGCCGGAGCCGCGGGTCTGGCCGGCATCCGTCTCTTCCAGCAAGCTCCCGATCTGGCTTCGCTCTGCCAGCAACTGCATGCGCTGGGATCCGAACCCTGAAGGCGCCCCGGAGGCAGTTCGGCCAACGGCCCGCCGGCGCAGGACGACCGGCGTTCTTATTCAGTTGTGCTGTTGCCCGGAGCCGTTCGATAATAACTGTATTCGGGTGGCTTTGCTCTGTCCGCGGCGGCGTGTTACTCTTTCGCCGTGTTCCGGCGCGAACAATGCCGCAACAGGGGACTGAGGAAGGAGTGCGGATGCGAAAAACGATCTGGATCGGCGTGGCGTTGCTGGCGGCCGGGGTAGGGTGCAACCGCGGAGGAACCGGCTCGGGAGAGGCTTCCGAGGCAGCGGCGCGGGTCAACGGCAAGGCGATCTCGCGCGCCGAGGTGGAAAGCTACTTCAAGGTTCGCACCGCCGACATGCCCGAGAAACCCACCGGCGATGCCGCCAACCTCGTCAAGCTGGAGATTCTGCGGCAACTGATCGAGACCGAGATCATGTCGCAAAAAGCCCAGGAACTGAAGCTGACGCCGACCGAAGCGGAGATCGAGGCGCAACTGAAGAATCTGAAGGGCCCCGCCAGCGAGGAGCAGTTTCAGAAAGCGTTGTCCGAGCGCGGCGTCACGGTGGCCGATCTGCGCCGCGAGATCACCCAGAACCTGATGATGGAAAAGCTGGTGGAGAACCAGGTCGGCTCCCGGATCCAGGTGAGCGAAGAGGAAATCAACAAATTTTACGAGGAGAACAAAGCGGCCTTCAACGTCACCGAGACCGTCTACCGCATCGGGGTCATTGCCGTCAGCGGCGATCCCAATGCGCCCGTCAATAACGCGCGGAACGACAAGGCCTTGAACGAGGAAATGGCCATCCGCAAGATTCAGATGCTGGAAACCCGCGCCCGCGCCGGGGAAGACTTTCAGATGCTGGCGCGCGAGTACTCCGAGGACCCGCAGTCGGCGCGGCTGGGCGGCGATCTCGGCTATCAGCCGGCGGCCTTGCTGGAACGCTTTGGAACGAACTTCAAGGACACCATCGTCAAGATGCAGGTGGGCGACATGACACCCATCATCCGGGCCGACAACAGCTACTGGCTGTTCAAGCTGCTGGGCAAGCGCGCCCCCGGCCAGTACGACCTGACCAACCCGGAAGTCAAACAGAGCATCCGGTCGGAATTGCTGGCCCGCAAGCAGCAACTGCTCACAGCGGCCTTCTCGGAAAAATTGCACAACGACGCCCGGGTGGAGAACTTCCTGGCCAACGAGATTATGGCCTCCTTCCACGCCGCGAAGTGAACCCGGCCCCATGGCAGCCTCCTTGCCGCCGCCACGCTGGATCAGCTTTGATTGTTACGGCACGCTCATCGACTGGCAGGCCGGCGTGCAGCGCGCCTTCCGGGAATTGGCGCATGCCTCCGAGGAAGAGCTTGCCGAGATGTTCGCGGCCTGGGAGCGCATCCAGTGGGAGAAGCTGCACGGCCCGTACACGCCGTACCAGGAAATTCTTTGGTCCAGTTTCCGGCAGGTGGTGGAGGAGTTCGGATACTGGGCTCCGGGGTACGCCGGCGAGGCGTTCCTGGAGTCGGTGGCCCGCTGGGCGCCGTTTCCCGACGTCAATCCCGCGCTGCGGCGCCTGGCGCAGCGCTACCGGCTGGCGATCATCTCCAACATTGACCGGCGCCTGCTGGGCGGAACCATCCGGCATTTCCCGGTGCGCTTCGACGCCCTGATTACGGCCGAGGATGCGCGCGCGTACAAGCCCGATCCGGCGATCTTCCGCCTGGCTTTGGAGCGCATGGCCTGCCCGCCGCAGGAGGTGGCCCACGTCGCCTTCGGCGTCCACTACGACCTCCGGCCGGCGCAGGAACTGGGAGTTCGCGTCATCTACTTGAACCGCGACGCCCGCGTACCAGCCGGCATACCGGTGGAAGCGGAAATTCATAGCTTGGAAGCGCTGCTCTCCTTGTGGTAGGGTGCCAGTGGCGCATCGTATTCGCAGAGCCGGAATGCCTGGCCAGGAGTTGTCCCGCACGTGAAAGCCTACCAGCCGCTGATCGAGAAATATTCCCGGCAGGCGACCTCGTACGATCATCGCTGGAACCTGCATTGGGGCGAGGCCACCCTGCGCGTCGCCGTGGAGGCGGTGCCGTGGCAGCATCTGGAGCGGATTGCGGACGTCGGCTGCGGCACCGGGATGCTGGAGCAGGCCGTCCAAGGCCGCTTGCGGCCTCCGCAGACGCTTGTGGGTGTGGATATCGCGCTGCCCATGCTGCGGCTGGCGCAGCAAAAGCTGCTGCGCAACGGCGTCATCCGATGGATGAATGCCCCGGCCGAGCACCTGCCCTTCGCGGACGCGAGCTTCGACGGGCTGATCTGCAACAACAGCTTTCATTACTACCGCGAGCCGCTGCCGGTCTTGAAAGAGTTCCACCGCGTGCTGCGCCCCGGCGGGATTCTGGTGCTGGCCGACTGGTGCTATGACTTCCTGACAACCCGGATCAGCTACTGGCTGCTGCGCTTCGCCCACCACACTTACATCCACCGCTACGCCCTGAGCCGCGTCTACGGACTGGACGAGATGTGCGAACTGCTCTTCACCGCGGGA
>DATMAF010000234.1:0-4210 GCA_035560315.1 Terriglobia bacterium
GAGCCGTAAATTTGATGCCGTTGCCGATCAGGTTCAGGAGAATCTGGCGCAGCCGGTCCGGATCGCCGGCCAGCACTTCGGGCACCGCCGGGTCAATGCGGTAGACCAGCTCCAGTTGCTTTTCGTGGGCCCGCAGCGCCAGGGTATTCATCACCGCCTCGACGGTCCGCTGCAGGGAAAACTCGATCGAATGTATCTCCAGCTTCCTGGCTTCGATCTTGGAAAAGTCCAGGATGTCATTGATGATGTTGAGCAGCGAATCGGTGGCGGTTTTGACGGTGGTGAGGTATTCGCGCTGCTCGCGCGTCAGTTCCGTGTCGAGCGCCAAATCGGTCATGCCGACGATGGCGTTCATGGGGGTGCGAATTTCATGGCTCATATTGGCCAGGAACTCGCTCTTGGCCCGGTTGGCGGCCTCCGCCGCCTCTTTGGCCCGCTGCATCTGCGCCTCGGCGTGCTTGTTGTGCGTGATATCCCGGCTGAACAACAGCAAGGGGTCGCTCCCGGTGCCGGGGCGCAAGGGGGTTACGCGGCTGGTCAGCCAGCGGCGCTGGCCGTTCACTCCCGCGATTTCGTATTCCAGGGATTCGCTGCTGCCTCCGGCCCGTTTGAGAAAGAGTTGGAATCGTTCGCGGTATTCCGGCAGAACATAGTCCGTGATCCGGCTGCCGATTACCGCCTCTGGCGATGGAGCCTCCAGAAAGCGCAGGCCGGCCGGATTGGCCTCCCGGATGGCGCCATCGGCGGCGATCAGATAGATGGCGGAGGGCGATGTGTTGATGATGGTCCGCAAATGCTCTTCGCTGGCCTTTAATTCCGCCGTGCGGGCGGCCACTTTTTCCTCCAGGCGGGCCCCATAGGAGATCAGTTGCTGGTCCCGGCGCTGAATCTGCTCCAGCATTTGGTTGAACCCCTCCATCAGAACCCCAATCTCGTCGTGTCCCGAGGGAACCACTCGGATCGAGTAGTCCTTCTCTATCGAGACGGCCCTGGCCGTGCGGGCCAGTTCCAGGATGGGCGTCGAAATGATGGGGTGCAGCCGCAACGCCATCAGATAGGACAGGCCCGCGGCGCACAGAAAAATGAGGATGGCGATGCTGGCCAGCCGTTGCAGGTGGGTGCGCATTTCCGTCAGATCAGACACCAGGTACAGCCCGCCCACCGTTTCTCCTTCCAATACGATCGGGTGATAGGCGGCCAGAACCTCCCCTGTAAAGCGGAGGGAAACCTGGTCGCGCCGCTGCGGCAGCGGAGGGATGCCCAGCGGCGCCTCCGCCCGCCGGAACTCCGCCAGGGAAGCTCCATTGGCGGAATACAGCGTCGCGGAAATGATATTTTGCTGACCCGCCAGTCCCCCCAGAATTTCCCGCGCAGCCTCGGTATCCCCGAATGCCAACGCTGCGGTGGTGTTCTTGCCGATCACCTCCGCCAGGGTGGTCACGTTCCGCAGCAACGCGTTCCGGGATTGGATGTTGTTATAGACCACAAACGCAATCGTGGCTGCCAGCAGTGCCGCCCCGCTGGTGGCCATCATGATCCACGTCAGTTTGCGGCGGATCGGCAGGTCATGAAAGCTGCGCCGCAGAGTTTCCAAGAGCCATGCCACAGCCGATTACACCACCCCTTGTTTACATTTCGGCAGCCGCGGACCATGCCTAGAGGGCGACTCACGGATGTGCCGTCCTTTTTACACACCTTCTGGAAATCTTCTAAGTGCAGTCCAGTCCTGTGATTGTGTTGCCATCGGCTCCCCGGGTATGGAAAGCGACTCCCGGCTTTCCCGCTCGGCATGGCATCAGATTCGAGTTGCCTTGCGCGAAGTGTACTTTCCTGCTTGAGGGAGAAGGAAGTGGAAGAGTTTTCCACTTTGTGACAAATCCTTTGGTTGCGTTCTTGCCCGGTTCTGTAATCCGACGATTATCGAGCCGCGGAAATTTCCTGTAAGTGATTGAATATACGTTACTAAATCGAATCCAGGAGGTCGCTTTGGAATGACTCGTGCGCTTTGCTTCTTATGGCCACAAAACTGCGAGAAGCGAAATGGCCAGCGATCCCCCCGCCATATTGCGGCCGCACACTGCTCAGGGGGGAATCAAAGGCGATGCGCCGGTATGCTCAGGCGGACCATCGAGATAATTTGGAGAGAGGTCGTGGAATGTTCTGCTGTTGCGGGATTCGGGAGTCTTGAGGCGCATCCCCTTTTTGTTTGGAAGGTTCTGGTTTCCGTCTCTCCCCATGCCTCTTCATACACCGGAGCAGCGCCTAATGTCGGTTTTGCCCACCAACCACCTTGGAACCGTCTCCAGCGAGGGGATGCGTCCTGTGGCCAGCGCGGTCGGATCGTGCTTTTTGCGCTGCCTCGATGGGAATCAGATAGCGGAAGTATCTCTCTTCCACCGGTCCCCGTCGTTGGAGGATAGCTTGACGCAAGCTGTTTCGGGCTATGTGGAGAACCGGCGGTACCGCCGCTACGCGGTGGGCCTGCCCTGCACCGTCCGGCCAAAGGGAAAAGCGGCCGGCCCCCATCCCGACCTGCAAACCAAGACCATCGACGTGAGCCGCGGGGGGTTGCTGTTTTCCGCCCAAACCGGATTCGAAGTCGGCGCGACGATCGAATGCCTGCTCGAGCTGCCCATTCATTCCATCCGCAACCACATCGTCACCATTCGTTGCCTGGGGCGGGTTGTTCGCGTGGGCGCTCTGGATGGGGGTACCGTGGGGGTTGGCGCGACGATTGATACCTTTGAATTTGTGAATCCTGTCTGAGGCAGCCCTGCTTCCGTGCCGCCGTTCGGTCATGCCGGCGAGCCAGCGGGCTTCTCCAGCCGGCGGCCTCCGGCCGCCAGGGCTTGGCGCAGTTCGTCAGGCTCGTACGGTTTCGCCATAAACAGGTCGATGCCGGCGGCGGCCGCCTCGGCGCGTTCTTTCGCCTGGGTCCTGGCCGTCAGCAGGATAATGTAGATGTTCCGGCGGCCGCTGGCCTTTACCCTGCGGGCAATTTCCAGGCCCGTGCATCCCGGCAACTCCCAGTCGAGAATGGCAATGCAAGGCTCTGTCTCTGTTTCAAGAAGGTGCAGCGCCTCGGCGCCATTGTCGACGCTGCACACCGGGTATCCCCATTTTTTGAGAAACAGCTCCATCAAAAACAGGTGCTGATTCTCTGCATCCGCAACAAGCACTTTCATGGAGTCGTTCGATCCGGCGGACGGTGGGAGATCGCTGCAGCGGGCAGCCTTCCTTAGCTCCGGTCTTGCTGGATAGGGGCCGGCAACCGGCTTAATGGCACCCGCAGGAAGAGGGAGTGCAGGCGCAGCTTGTTCCGGTCGCGGCGCTTTTCTCCGCGCCGCTCCGGCTGGGCGCGGCGATGACGGAGAATTGCAGCTTGTGATGCCGCCCGCCACACTGTGGGCAAACAATCTGTTCCGACTGGTTCATCACCAGCTTTTCGAACGGCTTCTTGCAATCCTCGCAGACGTACTCGTAAATCGGCATGGCGAAAACTCGTGCATAAAAAATCTTCTCCCCCCGTCGTTGCCCCACTGCGGGGGACGGAACGGCAGCGGAAAAGGCTTCCCAAAAAATTTTCGGGCAGCGTTCTGTTTTATTCTACCAGAACTGCTGCCCGAAAATAGTGCCCCGGATGTTGCGCTACCAAACGACCAATCCCGCCGCGCGCGAAACGGGAGATGGCCGCCAACCGGCAAACCCGCCACCGCTCCCTTCCGGCAAACCCGCCACCGCTCCCTTGCGGTCAGGGGGCCGGCTAGTCCCCAGCCACCAGTTCGCCTTCCGGCTCGGCCACTTTGGGCTTGGAGGCGAGCTTCGGACTGGTGATCTGAACCAGATCGACGGTCTTTTCCTTCAACACATGCTGACGATAGAGCTTCATCATCTCGGCGTCCCGCTTGCGCGCCTTTTCATCGCGGGCCGTCTGCGGGCCCTCGGAGACCTGCGGGCCCCGCGCGACATGCTCCGGATTCAGCTTGAGCGAATGCGACGTGTCGGCCAGCGGGACGGATTTTCCGCCGGCGTAGATGGCATGGCGGCCATGCTCTTCGTACCACTTGGTGAGCGTGGCGGTCATGTGCATCTTCTCGATGATGTTCCGCCACCCGATGCCGGTGTTGTAGGCGCAGAAAGAGATCTCGCCTTCCTGCGTGGCATACGGAATCACGCACATCTCGGTGCGGCGGAAGTCGTAGGTCCACAG